>DATLIL010001275.1:0-28247 GCA_035539475.1 Polyangiaceae bacterium | reverse complement strand
GCGTTCTGCAGGCTCTCCTTGGTCTGCTCGATGATCAGCTGGTTCTCCAGCTGTTCGCGCTGCGAGCGGTAGGCCAGCATCTGGCCCGTGCCGGCGATGATGGCGGTGGACACCAAAAAGAACAGGTTCGATACGGCGGTCAACAGGTCGCCGACGTGACTCATCGCCACGTTTGCGACGATGAACGTGGCAACCACCGTAGCGTGCGTGGCGACCACGACGCGCGGCGGCCAGACGAAGAGCAGCCCCGTGCCGAGGATGGCGAGTGAAAGTCCGGCGTAGTACGGCGAGGCGAGCCCGCCCATGAACACCGTCATCAGGCTGATTCCGGCGGAGAGCAGCACGATGTACGAGGCGGACAGCGCATACAGGTGGCGCTCGAACAGGCCGCTGCTCGCCACCCGGAACATCACCAGCGTGACCAGCGTGACGACGAGGCGCGTGCCCCAGAGCAACCACAACCATTCGCGCGGGCCGGTCAGGTAGTCGAGCGCGCCGAACAGCGGGTAGAGCGTGATCATGATCCACAACACGCCGCGCATGCCGCGGCGGTTGCGGGCCAGCAGCCACGATCTCCAGCGCGATTCGAGATCGTGATCGTCGGCCATGGGTTACTCGCGGCCGATGGCGACGAACGGATTCACGCCGGTCTCCTCGTCCAGGAGCTGGATCTTGGCGTCCGGCGCCGCCATGCGCGCCAGCTCGAGCAGCTCGGAGCGCTCGCGGTAGACCAGGAACCAGTCGAGGTGCAGCTCCATGAGCCAGCGGCTCTGATTGCTCGGCACCATGTTGCCGATGTACAGCTTGCCGCCCGGGGCGACCAGCGAATACAGGTTGCGGCTCAGCGAGACGGCCGTGAGCAGCTGCAGGTAGTCGAAGAGCCCGCTGGCGAAGACCACGTCGAACGCGCCCTGACCGCTGAAGACGCTGGAGCCACGGAGCAGCCGCTTGATCGAATCATGCAGGTGAACGAGCGTGACCAGCCCAGGCCAGCGTGAGCTGACCAGGCGCTTGAGCCGGCCGTAAGAGTACGACAGCGCGCGCTTGTCCTGATCGAACAGGACGATCTCGATCGGGCTCGTGATCTCGCGACGCTCTTGCAGGAGCTCGAACACTTCCTGCGCCGGACCTGCGGCGATCGAGAGGATGCGAACCGGTTTGCCCGCCGGGACCGAGTCCAGCAGCTGGTCAAGCTTGGCCTTGATCAGGTCCTTGCGCTTGCGCACGGCCTCGGCGGTCGGCATCGCGGCGAAGGCCACGTTCAGCGCCTTGGCGAACAGGGTAGGACCGCTGAAATGGCGGCCGTAAATGCCGTTCATTACCTCGTAGTCGCCCGGGTAACCCAGCGGCTTGTGCCTCGCTCGGTGCATCAAGGGCGCCTGCATGGCGAACGAGTGCAGGTGCCGGTGCGAGTACTCGCGCAGGCCGTCGCGCTCGTTACGGAGCGCCGTGCGCAACGCGCTGTCGATCTCGCTCGAAGCCTTGAGCACGTCGGCTGCGAACTCCGAACGAACACGCTCGATCAGCGCGTCGCGCGCGGGCGAGTCATGCTCGCCGCTGGCGACGTGCCAGGGCAGGGACGCCTCGAGCTCCGTGAAGCGCGCCTGAGCGTCCTCGAAGAACAGGCGGAGCTCTGCGATCGCCGCCTTGAAGCGCTCCTGGCCCGGAACGCGCCACGGCGCGCTGCCCAGGCCGAGCCCCTTGGAGTCCGCGCCGGCTGACCAGATCTTGACGTCGCGCAGATTCAGTACGTCGTCGATGTTCATCAGCGTGTCGGTGAGCGAGGCGCCGACCAGGGTCCTTCTGTCGTCGCGCCGCACGGAGCTGACACGCGCCTGCCCGCGATACGCCTCGTGAGCGTCGAAGCGCACCACGATCTCCTCCAGGATCGTGCCGAGCTCCACGTCGAGCTCGCGGGGCCAGGTGAAAGCGATTCCGTTCTGCGAAACGTCGTGAAGCTCGCAGTAGTGCGCTTGCTCGCCGTAGTGCAGCTCCACCGCGGCGCCAACGGGCCCGAGGTCGGCGCGCTGATAGCGATCAGGGCGAAAATAGACGTCGCGCCCGCGACCACCGTCGAACGCGGCGTAGTCGGCCACACCCGACTCGGGCGCGCTGACCCTGAGGCTCGAGTTACTGCTTCCCTCGGTGTCGAACTCGCTAGCCGGCGGCGGCAGCGATTCGCTCACGGGCTTCATCGGCGCATAGCAGAACAACGCTTGTCGTGATTGGCAACACTGACGTTGGAGAATCTTGAATGTAGGTTCTGCGCCCACAGCACCGAAAGAAGTCGGCTGCGTGTCGAATCTGCGACCTGATTGCTCAGTGCCTCTTCGATAAGTCGTTGCAGCCTTTTCTTGAAACGAAAAAAAGACGCTGTGCCGGCTTCAATCGCGATGCGCGGTTGAATCGGATCGGACGCACCCGATTTTGATCTACAGTGTCGCCTCCCGCCTCTTCGTTTTCGCATGACTGCCAAAGTGCTGTTCGTAGACGACGACGAGTCCAACCTGTTCGTCTGCGCCGCCGCCTGCGAAGGTGAGTTCCAGGTGCTCACGGCGCTATCCGCTGACGCCGCCCTGGAGTGGTTTCGCAAGGAGGAGGTCGGAGTCGTGCTCTCCGACCAGCGCATGCCGGGTACCACCGGCGTGGAGCTGCTCGAGCGCGTGAGCGTCGAATATCCGGACACGGTTCGGCTGTTGCTGACGGCCTACAGCGACATGAACGCGGCCGTCGACGCCATCAACCGCGGCGGTATTCGCCGCTATCTGAAGAAACCCTGGGTGGCCGACGAGCTCCGCGCGGAGCTTCGTGACGCGCTCGAGGTCTACCAGATGAAGCGCGAGCTCGCGTCGCTGCAGCTGCGCGTGCGCGAGAGCGAACGCGTCTACGCGCTCGGCGTGGTCGCGGCCGGCATCAGCCACGAGATCCGTAACCCGATCAGCTGGATCGATCAGAACCTTTCGCACGTGCAGGACGAGCTCCGCAAGCTCGCCACGCACATGAACAGCCTGGCGCTCAAGGCACGGCTCGCCGAGCTCGACGCCGCGCTGAACGACGCCAGCGCCGGGGTCGAGCGCCTGGTCGATATCGTGCGCGGCATGGAGCTCTCCACGCGCAACGGTCCCGACGGCAGCGAGCTCGTGGACGTCTCCGAGGTGATGCGGCTGACGGTGCGGCTGGTGTCAGCCGAGCTCCGCCGCAGCGCTTCGATCGAGCTCGACGTTGCTGGCGCACCGAAGGTGCAGGGCTCGCGAACCAAGCTCGGCCAGGTCGTGCTGAACTTGATGGTCAACGCGATTCAGGCGCTGTCCGGGCGACCGCGCAAGCAGAACGTGATCAGCGTGCGCCTGCGCAACGAGGGCGCCTGGGTGACGCTGCAGGTCGCCGACAACGGGCCCGGAGTACCGGAAACGGAGCTCGACCGCGTGTTCGAGCCGTTCCACACCAGCGTCCCCGGAACCGGCACTGGCCTCGGCCTCGCCATCTCGCGGCGCATCGCCTCCGAGCTCAACGGTACCCTCGAGGTCTGCCGCGACGAGCGCCTGGGCGGCGCCTGTTTCAGCCTGCGCCTGCCCGCCTCGTGACCGCGACAGATAGACAAGAAAGCGGTCGTTTCGACAAAGAAACGCCGCTCCGGCCGGCACGCGACTGCCGCCCGAGGCGAACACAATCGTGGGTATGCCGAGCATCACGCGGCTCCTCACCGTTGGCTTGCTGTGCGCCTGTGCGACGGAGACGAACGAGCTCGGCAACGTTCCCGAGTCGACCGCCGAGGGCGGGGTTGGCGCAGGCGGCAAAGGCAGCGCTGGTAGCGGGGCGAAGAGCACGGCTGGCGTCGGTGGCAGCAGCACGAGCTCGGCTGGCACGAGTCACGGCGGCTCCGCCGGCAGCGCTAGCGCTGGCCGAAGCGGTGGTGTGGCAGGCGACAGCGCGGGCGGCGGCGGCTCGGAAGCCAGCAGCGGCGCGGCGGGAGAGCCGCCCGTCGACGGTCCGGGCGGCACGGGCGGCGCCGCCGGAGCGTGTGACGAGGCGAGCGCACAACCTCTACCCGTGATGCAGAGCCTGGTCGTGGTGGGCGCCGACGCTTGCTTGAAGATCGAGTTCAACGCCGACCAGCTCGAGTGGGTGCAGTCCGTCACGGTGCAACCCAGCGCCGGGACGTATCCGTTCACGTTCACCTGGTCGAACTGCGGCGCAGACAGCGCGGGCGAGTTCGGGGCGAACTACGGCAACCAGGTGCTCTCGCCCGTCGATCCGAGCTGCGCGGTGCTGATTCGGCTGACCGGGCCGGGACAGAGCATCGAGTTGCAATGGTGGGCGAGCTAGGCGTGCGGCATGTCGCGGGCGCTCGTGGCATGCTCGCGCCATGAGTGAGTCCTCCGAGTTCCGGGTCGATCAATGCTGGAAGGCGCAGTCGGGTGAGGCGTGGGTGGCCTTCGAGTCCGCGCTCGACGCTCAGCTCGGTCCCCTGGGCCGCGCGCTGCTCGATCGCCTCGCTCCACGGACTGGCGAGCGCGCGCTCGACATTGGCTGCGGTTCCGGGCAAACGCTGCTCGAGCTCGCAGAACGCGTGGGCGAGCGTGGGCAGGTGGTCGGCGTCGACATCTCGGATCCGATGGTGGCGCGCGCCAGGGAGCGGATCAGTGCGGCCGGGCTGCGGCACGTGGAGATCGTGCTGGGGGACGCCCAGAGCCAGCGCTTCGATGAGCCGTTCGATCTCGAGTTCTCCCGCTTCGGGGTCATGTTCTTCCAGGACCCCGTGCTCGCGTTCCGGAATCTGCTGCAGGCGCTCAAACCGGGGGGACGTCTCGGCTTCGTTTGCTTCCAAGCGAGCGAGAAGAACGAGTGGGCCGAGGTACCGCTCGGCGCGGTCATGGCTGCGATCGGCAGCACGGAGCTGCCTCAGATGTTTCAGCCCGATCGCCCGGGCCCGTTCTTCTTCGCGCGCCAGGAGCGTATCCGCGACGTGCTCTCGCAGGCGGGCTACGGCAACATCGTGATCGAGCCCGAGGAACGCAAGCTGCACTTCGGCGGAGCGTCGACGCTCGAGCAGGCCGTGGACTACGCGACCAAGATCGGACCGGCGGCGCGCGCCATGGCCGACGCCGATCCGGCGTTCGTTCCGGCCTGTCGCGCAGCGCTGGCCGAGGCGCTGGCGCCATTGGCTGGTCCCGATGGGGTCTGGCTGCGGAGCGCGCACTATTTCGTCAGTGCCCGTCGCTAAATAGCGGTTCTGCAACCGGTTCCAGAAAGTGCGTTGCAAAGGGCCCAGCTCGGCGTATATTGCCGAGTAACAGGGCCATGTTGAAGACAAGCACGCAGCCTTCGTCGTTCGCTCGAGTTTGGATCGCGCTGGGATTTGGCGCAGGATTCGTGCTGTCCGCTGCGTGCAGCGCGTCCGGCGGCGGCACGCCGGGACCCGGGGTCGGGTCCGGTAGCGGCGCCACGGGCAGCTCCAGCACGTCAGGTGGTCCGTCGGGAACCGGTGCCAGTGCCGGGACGGGCGTCGATATCACGTTGCCCGACGCGGGAGGCGACGACGACGGTGGGCGCGAGACCCGCTGCGACGACGCCGGCAACTGCTCCTGCATCAACATCGGCGTCTACGGCCGCCTGCCGAGCTACGGCTCCGGTGGGCTGGGTCAGGATACGACGATTGCCTTCCAGAACTGGCTGAACGCCAAGAGCAGCGCCACGGTCGACCTGATCACGACCAAGACGGTCCTGGACGAGGCCTTTCTCGGTCAGTACGACGTTCTCATCCTCCAGGCGCTGGAGGACAAGGAGGGAGGCCCCTACTGGTCGTTCTCGAGCGAAGAGCTCGCGGCGCTCGAAAGCTGGGTCCGCGCCGGCGGCGGCGTGATCAGCCTGACCGGCTACGGTGGTCAGACCGCGGAGGTGAACCCGACCAACCAGCTTCTGGCCTTCAGCGGCATGTCGTACAACACCGACGACGTGTTCGCGAATTGCACGGACAACTGCTGTTACTGCGCGGGCAGCTCCGTGCCGATGACGGATTGGAACAGCGCGCATCCGATCGCCCGCAGCGTCAGCGCCGTGGGCGCCTTTCACGGACGTTCGATCAGCCCAGGTGACGCGGAAGTGGTCGCCTCCGAGGCGGGCGTCGTCCACGGTGCGACGAAGCAGGTCGACGGCGGTCGCGTGTTCATGTTCAACGACGAGTGGGTGACCTACACCAGCCAGTGGGGCGAAGGCGCCACGGCCGAGGCGAGCTGCAGCGACATGAACAATCCCTGCTACGAGCGCGGCGCGGCGACCTACTATCAGGTGGCGCAGTTCTGGTACAACGCGCTCGGCTGGGTCTCGGGCGATCGCGAGTGCTTCGACATCGTCGATCCGACGATCGTGAAGTAACGCCACGCCGCGAGGCAAAAGGCGACCTCGAACATGGTGGCGTTTCGACGCTTGCCAAATGTTTGCAGAGAGCCCACCTGCAGGAGTGCATGCAGACTCTCTGCCGCGTGGCGCCGGTGCTCGCGCTGCTCGTGCTGACGCAGAACGCGCTTGGACAGGTTCGAGACGAAGGCAGCGACGCTGCGGCGCGTGAGCGCCGGCGAGCATTGCCCGGTGAGGACTGGTCGGGCTCGATCGGCGTCGGCACCAACTTCCCGCTCGACGTCGGTGCTCGGTTTCTCGCGCGTTCGCCCAAAGGGCTGCGCGGCAGCTTCAGCATGGGGTATTTGCCGCAGGCCTACGTGGGCGCGATCAACGACGTCGTGATCGGCTTCGGTGGCTACGATCGCCCCACCGCGGAGGTCATCCAGGCGGCGCTGCAGTCCTCGATCGTGCTGCGCTCGCACTTCGGCTGGTCACCGTTCAAGGAATGGGGACCCTACGCCGAGGTCGGCTACGGTTTCCTGTCGCTCGGCGGCAGCGCCACGACGGGTGAGGTGCTGGCGCAGCTCGTCAACCAGCCGCTGCCGCCCGCGGCGGCCACGGCCATGCCAGCCACGTTCGCCGTGGATGCGGTGCTACATCAGCTCGACCTCGAGATTGGCTGGGATATCCCGCTGAGCCGCCAGCTCGAGCTGCGCACGGCTCTGGGGGCTGCGTTCACCGTGGCGGCGAGCAGCAACATCGACCCCGAGTACGAAACTTTACCGACGTTCCCGGTCGAGCCGTTCACGCAGTTCGCAGAGTCCTACCTCAACCACATCTTCACGACCTACGGCCACGTACCCGTCGCGAGTATGAGCCTCGGCTACCGCTTCTGAGCGCTCAGGACGGCAGCGCCGCGTTCTCGGACGTCTGCGCGGCGGCCGCGGCGGCTTCGGCCTCGGCCTTGCGCTGCAGAGGAACGTTGCCCTCGCGGGTGCGCTTGACGACGAAGAGCGGGGCGGGGGGCTTCTGAGCGGCGCTTTCGGGCGCGACCGAGGCCTTGCGTCGACCCCGGCGCCCGGCTGCGGCCGGCTCACCCTGTGAGGATTCGCCCTCATTGCCACTGAACGGGAGCGCCAGCTGCTTCTGACGCTTGCGGGCCTCGGCGCGCTCTGCTGCGCGGGCTCGCGCGCGCTCGAGCTTCTCGACGGGGCTCAACTTGGGCCGCGGCGCTTTCTTTTCCGCCTTGGCCTTGGCCTTGGCTTTGACCTTGGCCTTGGCCTTGGCCTTGACCGCACGGACGCGCGGCGCCGGCGGCGGCTTGATTCGAGACAGCGCTTTCTCGACCTGCTCGCGAATCAGTTCATCGGCTAGTTCGATGAGGTCATCCGCGAAGCTGTCGATACAGCGTCGGATGGCCTTTTGCGTCGAACGCATGGGACGCCTCTCTCATAGGAGTGATGGGGTCGTCAAGATAGCAAGTAAAGGCTTCCGCCCACCCCGCTTCGAAGAACGGCTGCCGCACGACCTCGCGGCTCGGTGAAGCAGGAATACACACACCGGTGCTCCTCACTACGGTCGCTCGTGACAATTCTGAAGGGGCATGTGGTTATTCCGCGTTCGCTGCACAGTTTTTCCCCCTTCCCGCACCGCCAAGGGGAGTCGTGCTATCTTCCGATGCCCGTGGCCGTGCGTCTGGAATCGGCTTCCCAGCGGGCGGAAGCTCGCATCGGAAGCGTCATCAAGGACAAGTGGACGCTCGACCGCTTGATCGGCGTGGGCGGAATGGCTGCCGTGTATGCGGCCACTCACCGCAACAAGAAACGCGCGGCGGTCAAGATGCTCCACGCCGAGCTCAGCTTGGATCCGGTGATGCGGGAGCGCTTCTTGCGCGAGGGGTACGCCGCCAACTCCGTGGGTCAGCGCGGAGTCGTCACCGTCGACGATGACGACGTGGCCGAAGACGGCTGCGCCTTCATCGTGATGGAGCTCCTCGATGGGGAAACCATCGACGGTCGCTGGCTGCGCAAGAACCGTCGCCTGCCGCCGCAGGAAGTTCTCTCGATCGGCGACCAGCTTCTGGAGACGCTGGCGGCGGCGCACCAGAAGGGTGTCGTTCACCGTGACATCAAGCCCGAGAACGTGTTTCTGACGCGTGACGGCGTAGTCAAGGTTCTCGATTTCGGCATTGCGCGATTACACGAGCTCAAGGGGCCCAAGACCAGCACCCAGACCGGCAACACGATGGGCACGCCGGCGTTCATGGCCCCCGAACAGGCACGCGGGAAGTGGGAAGACGTCGACGAGCGCACCGATCTCTGGGCGGTCGGGGCCACCATGTTCACGCTGCTGACGGGCAACCACGTTCACGAGGGCGAGACCGTCAACGAAACGCTGGCCCTGGCGGTGACCAACCACGCGCGCTCGCTCAAGGAGCGCCGCCCCGATCTGCACCCAGCGCTGATCGAGCTGGTGGATAAGGCGCTGCGCTACGACAAGAGAGAGCGTTTCGCCGACGCCTTCAGCATGCAGGAGGCCCTGCGTCGGGCCTACCTCGCCATACAGGGGGAGGATGTCACCCAGGCACCCCTGCTATCGGTTCCCGAACGCAGCAGCGAGCTGCCCGTGTACGTGCCCCCGCTCGCCACGCCGTCTCAGCCCGAGAAAATCGAACGCTCTCGCCAGCTGACCACCGCGCGCGGCGTCACGGCGTCCGGGCAGCCGACCCTCGTGCGTTCGCTCCTCGCGCGCCAGCGCCTGGCGATCGGGGCGGTCATCGGCGCGCTCGTGGCCCTGGCTCTGTTCATGGCCTTGGGTGATTCCGACCCAGCCGAAGCGGGCGCGGCGTCCGCCAGCGGCGCCGCAGCGGCGAGCATTCCGCCAGCGCTCTCGGTGGCCAAGCTGAGTGCCCCCACGGCGTCGATGTCTGCGGAGCCACGCGCCGTGTCGCTCGACGACCTACCGCAGGAGACGCAGGACCCGAAGACCACGGCGCCGCCTGCCAAGTCCAAGGCCGGACCCAAACCGACGGGCACGAAGCGGACCCCGTCGTCGCAAGATCCGTTCTCTCGGCGGCGTTGACCCGCGTTACTGCGCTATGACGCGCCCGATGTTCGAGCTACCCGCCCGCGACTATCGCGCCTTCATCTTCGATTGTGACGGCACGCTGGTCGACAACATGCCGCTGCACCAACGGGCTTGGGTGCAGGCCCTGCGCGCCCACGGTGCGACCTTCGAGTTCGGCTGGGAGCTTTTCATGAGCCGCGCCGGGATGGCGATCGAACGCACCGTCGAGGAGCTGAATCTGCAGTTCTCGCTGAACATGGATCCGCCGCGCGTCGCCGCCGATCAACGCCGTCACTACGAAGAGTTGATGCACGGGGTCGAGCCGATCCACGAGGTGGTCGCCTTCGCGCGCAGCAAGGCGGGCCGTCACCCGCTGAGCGTCGCCTCCGGTGGTGAGCGCTCGATCGTGCTTCGCACGCTGCGCACGATCGACGCGCTGGAGCTCTTTCCCGTGGTCGTCGTCGCCGCCGACGTAGCGCGCGGCAAGCCTGCGCCGGACATGTTCTTGCTCGCCGCGGAAAAGATGGGCGTGCCCCCGCAGGACTGCCTGGTGTTCGAGGATGCCCAGCTCGGCATCGAAGCCGCCCACAGCGCCGGGATGGGCGCCGTACTGGTCAAGTCTCAGCGCGCCTGAGCCGCTAGCGCGAGCCCGCCCTCGCGCGGGTCGGAGTAGGCGAAAGTCTGCTTGTCGCCCAGCACCAGGCACTTGGCGTCGCCCATCGGCGCCGGCCGCGCGCTGAGCTTGTGGCCGAGCTTCTTGAGCTCGCGCAGGACCTCACCCGGTGGTTTGTACGTCGCCTCGTAGCGCGCCTCGTCGGGGACGAAGCCGTGATGAAAGCGGGGCGCGTCGATGGCGGCGTCGAGCGGCATGCCGTGATCGACCAGGTGTCGCACGAGCTGGAGCAAGGTGCTCGGAATGGTGTCGCCGCCCGGCGTGCCGAGCACGGCCAGCGGCTGGCCCGCCTCGAGGAGCAGCGTCGGCGCCATCGAGCTCGTCGTGCGGCGCGACGGCGAGGGCTGATTGTCGCCCACGCTAGCGAAGGACGCGCCGGCGTTGTTCAGCACGAATCCAGCGCCCGGCACCATCACCTTGGCGCCGAACGAGGCCGACAGTGTCACCGTGGTGGAGACGACGAAGCCGTTCTCGTCGGCGACGGAGTAGTGCGTGGTGTGCTCGAGCTCGCGCAGCGCCTGCGGATAGAGCGGGCTGATGCTGGCCGATGGCGTGGCGTGCTGCGGATCGACGGGCACGGCGAGCAGCCGCGCGGGATCGATCCAGCTCTCGAGCTTCTGTTTGCGCTCGGCTTCGGTCACCGTGTCGAGATCGAAGATCGAAAGCCGGCGCATGGCCTGCGAGCGTCGCCAGACCTCCAGCACCAGGTGGAGCTCGGCAGCGCTGCCGGCGGGCTGCTGACTGGCGCCGAGCTCTTCGAGCGCGCGTAGGCCGGCGATGAGCGTAGCGCCCCCCGCCGATGGCGGTGGCATGGTCTCCACCTCGACTCCGCGGTAGCTCGCTCTCAGCGGCTCGCGCACGATGGCCCGATACGCCTTGAGGTCGGCTTCGCTGATGAGACCACCGCGTCCCTGCAGCGCGGCGAGCGCTCGCGCAGTCTCGCCTTCGTAGAAGCCCGCCGCTCCGCGCTCGGCGATGCGCTCGAGCACGGTCGCGAGATCCGCCTGAACGAGCAGATCCCCGGCGCGCTTCGCGCCCTTGCCGCGGCCGAACACGCTGCGGAACGCGGCGTCCTGCTGCAGCAGGGGCCACGACCAGCCGAGCACCTTGGCTTGTCGCTCGGCGAGCTTGTGTCCCTTGGCGGCGAGCTCGATCGCAGGCTGCAGTACCACTCGCCGCGGCAGCTTGCCGAAGCGCTCGTGCGCGAGCAGGAGGCCGGCCACGGTGCCCGGCACTGCCGCCGCCGCCGGCCCGCGGGCGTTGGCGGCGATCATCGCGTCGAACGCCTTCCTCGTCAGCGCGGCGGGGGAACTCTCGCGAAAGTCGATGGCGATGGTGGGGCCGCCGGGCGGTCGCGCCAGCATGAAGCCTCCGCCGCCGATGTTGCCAGCGCCCGGGTTGGTCACGGCCAGCGCGAAGCCGACGGCGACCGCGGCATCGACGGCGTTGCCGCCGAGCTCCAGGACCTTCACGCCTGCGCGCGTCGCGTTCTCTTCGACGCTCACCACCACTCCGTGCGCTCCGGCGATCGACTTCGTGCCACCCTCGAACCTGCGCCTCGGCGCCGGCGCCGGGTGCGCTGCGCCGGGCGCAGCGCTGGCGGTAGGCGCAGCGGACGCGATCGCGGGCGCGCTCGATCGCGGCTTTGGTACGGCGTGCTCGCCGCCTTCTGCCGCGCGAGTGCAGGCACAAGAGAGCAGCAGGCAGAACAGGGCGCGCTTCACGGGTCCAGGTGGTAGCACCTGCCGTTCAAAAAAGCAGCCCGAGGCCCAGCGTGCACAGGACGTACGGCCTGCCCCAGCTGGCGACGTCGCGGCCGGCGAAGCGTACGACGACGCGGGGCATCGCGAGCCCGATCTCGGCGTCGGCGCGCAGGTGGAGGGGCCCTACGAGCTCGAGCGAGCTCATGCCGTGCAGCGTGGCTCCGGTGGTCAGCACGCGCTCGCCGCGGCCGCTGTAGTTGCCGCGCGCCGTGCCCTCCATGTCGACCATGCCGAGCAGGAACGCCGGGCCCACGCCGAGGCGCAGGCGGTCATCGACGAACTGGAGGTCGGCGCCGAGGGTGGCGATGAACACGCGCACGGATGCGTTGCCCTCGGGCGCCGTGATCGTATCGGGTAGCGGCTGCCAGCTGCCGCTGAGCGAGAGCGACAACCATGGCGACGGAATCACCTCGGCGCCGACGCGCAGATACTCGGACACGCCGTCCGTGCCGTTGCCGGCGCCGACGCCGAAGAAGGCACCGAAGCGCGGCGACGGATCCGGTTCCGGCGCGGGTATTACCGGCGCTGGCGCTGGCGTCCGTTTTACCTCCGAGCGGAGCGTCTGCGGCGTGACGCCGAGCCGGAGCAGACGACCGCGTAGCGCCTCGGCTGCGGCCACCGCGGCGACGTCCTTGCCACGGCGAGTGTCGACGGGGACCACGTCGGCGAAGGCCGTCCCGCCCGAGTCGGGATCCTCGCCCCAGAGCTCGATCGAAGCGTCGCGAGTACGCACCGCGACCGCAGCCACTGCCCCGCTGCGAGCGGCGAACAGCGGCAGTGGCTCGCGCCGTCGCCGCTCGAGCCGATGGACCCGGAAGCCGAGCGCCAGGAGCTCTGCTTCGACGCGCGCGACGAGCTCGCGGCTGCCCTGATTGTCGACCAGGGCGATCAGCACCGTATCGTTACTCGGCTGCGCGGTCTCGCTGGCGTGAACGTGGCGCACCTGGCCCACGAGCGGCGCCAGCAAGAGCCCCAGCGTCAGGGCGTAGCGGAGAGCTTGGTGGCGAGCCGCGCGTGCGGACCGCTGGGGTGGCGCTTGAGGTAATCGCGCGCCGTGCTGGCCGCTGCCTCGCGGTGGCCGGCGCGGTGCTCCGCCTCCATCAGCCGTCCGAGCGCCTCGCGGGCCAGCGCTCCCGTCGGCTGCTCGGACAGGTAGGTGCGGAACCATCGCGCGGCCTCATCATACTGGCCGAGCTGGTCGAAGTGGAGTCGAGCGATGTTGAATGCCGCCTGCCCACTCTTGGGTCCCCCGGGAAAGCGCCGGCGCAGCGCGCTGTAGGCACCGATCGCGGAGTGGCCGTTCTTGCTCAGGCGTGCGACGTCCGCCAGGAGCCAGAGGTCGCTCTCCTTGGCTCGCTCGCACTCGCCTGAAAACTGTGCCGCGCCGATCGCGGCGAAGGCCCCGGAGTAGTCGCCGCTCTTGGCCAGCGCCTGCCAGCTCGGCCCTTCGGCGGATGCCGACGCAGCAGGCGGCTGCGCGGCCCGCAGCTCTGGTCCCTTGTGGCTGGCGGCTGGCGGCACCTCGGCCAGCGCCGCGCTCGGCGCTGCGACCGGCGCCGCGGCGCGCCCCACGGCTTGAACCTCGAAGCGTTGCTCGCGACACCAGGCGCGCAGCGTTTCACCCGCGAGCAACGGCCGGCCGCTGCCCAGCACGCAGCCCGAGACCAGCACGCTGCCCTCGCGCAGCTTCAAGGTCAAAAGCTCCTGCGCGGGATCCCAGTTCACATCGAAGCGAGTCCCCGTCACGTCCACGGCGAAGGGCCCGAAGCTCAGCTTGTACTTGGTACGCGAGCGGTGCACGACGGCGGCTTCGACGCTGCCGGCTTCGACGACGAGATGCGCGCCGTCCTGATTCAGATCGCCGAGCCGGCCACGCGTGCCGGGCGACAGTACGAAGCGTGAGCCGTCCGAGAGCTCGATCGGCACGTCGTGCTCGGCGGCGATCCACTCGCCGCGGTCGAGCGCGCGTCCGTCGATCGTGGCCTCGAGCTGGTGCGCGCGCGTCCAGACCACGAACGCGCCCGAGAGCAGGATCGCGGCCGCGGCCGCCAGCGGCCAGAGCCGGCGAGCGCGCGAGCGCGGCGGCTGCGAGAGCAGTGAGGCCAGCACCTGGCGCCGGGTGTCTTCCAGCGACTCCTCGCCGAGCTTCTGGTCCTGCTCGCGCGCGACGGTGCGCCCCAGGTCTTCCAGGCGGTCGCTCACGGCAAACCTCCCAGCCAGTCGCCGAGTGATGGCTCGGCTCGCGCGAGCTGCTGGAAGTTCTGCTGAGCACGGTTCAGACGCCGCTTGATGGTGGCCAGCGAAACCTGGGCTGCGTGCGCCACTTCGCTGAGCTCCATGCCGTGCAGGAAGCGCAGCGCGAAGGCGATACGATCGTCCGGCTCGAGTCGCTCCAGCACGCGGTAGGTGGCGCGCAACGTCTCGCTGGCCGGCGCGTCGTGGGGATCGATGCCGAGCTCGGGCAGCTCTTCGGGCGCGACGAAGCGCAAGAAGCGCCAGCGCGTCCGCCGGCGGATGCGCACGCGCGCCGTGAACACCGCGATGCGCGTCAGCCAGGCGCGCAGCGCACGCGGATCGTCCAGCCGATCGATCGAGCCGAGCGCGGCGACCATCACGTCCTGGAGCAGATCGGGGATCTCCGGGTCCGGGCCGAGCACGCGCACGAGCACGCGGCGCAGGTGCTCGGCGTAGCGATCGAACAGCTGCGCGGCCGACTCGCGATCGCGCGCACGCAGTCCATGCACGATGGCCTCGTCGGTCAGCCCGACGGGCAACCGGATGACCTCGGCCTGACGAGCCGGGAAGGCCTCCGGAGTGGCAGGAAAATCTCGCGACACTGGCGACCGGATCAGTGTCTCCGGGCCTTGCCGGCGGCTCAACCCGCCCGGTGTTGGCTATAATGCGGACCCGGGATGAGCCTTCGTGCGCTCGCGCCAGCACCGCTAATAGGCGTTATCATTGCGTTTTCCGGCGCGTGCGGCGATCGCGTCGGTGAGCCCATCGTGGCCGCCGCCCCGCGGCTCGAGGGACCGGCCGGGACCGGAGGGGGAGCTGGCGGGCCTCCGGCCGTCGCCGGTGGGGGCCCGGCGGTGCCGAGCGTGGGGGGTAGCGCCGGCGGTCCTTCGGTCGATGGCGAGGCCGGAGCTGCCGGGACTCCGGGCGCGCCGATCGTCATGACGGACCCCTACGGCGGGCTGTGCACGAGCTGCAGCACGAACGACGACTGCGGTGACCTCAGCGATCACTGCCTGGAGAATCAGAGCGGCGAGCTCTTCTGCGCGCGTGACTGCGACGAGTGGTACGGCTGCCCCGTGGGCTACGAGTGCGTGAACATCGCGAGCGGCGCGGAGCCGCAGTGCGTGCCGCAGACCCAGACCTGCATTCACCTCGACTTCAAGCCGCCGCCGCCCACGCCCGACGCCCTGCGCGTGGAGGCCGTCGACTTCATCAACGACCTGCGGGCCGAGCGCGGTCTGTTCCCGCTGGTGCAGGACGACTGCCTGACGTTGCTGGCCGAGGAGAGCGCGATCGAGCTCGCGGTGAGCGGAGACTATTTCGCCAAGTTCGAGCGCGAGTGCCTGGACGTCTCCGAGTGCGAGTGCGGCTGGTATGGACAGTTCGAGATCGCGACGGCGACCTATGACCTGCGCTACGACGACATCTTCGAGCAGCCGATCCTGGGATCGCTGGCGCAGGATCCCAACGACTTTCAGGGCACGTTGTTCTCGAGCGAAGTCACGCGCATCGGCTACGGCATGGTGCTGACCGGCGACGAGGGCTTCGCCGCCTATTCGCTCGGGTTATAAGGGAGCCAATGCCCGACAAGACCTTCGTGCCGCTGGCGATCGCCGTTGCCACCGTCAGCGACACGCGCACGCTCGAGACCGACACGAGCGGCGCGCTGGCGGAAGACACGCTGCGCGCCGCCGGTCACCGCCTGCTCGAGCGCCGCGTCGTGCGTGACGACGTCGGTGAGATCCGAGCCCTGCTGGCGAGCTTCATCGACGCGCGCGCTGCCGACGTCGTGATCGTGACGGGAGGAACGGGGCTCACCGCGCGCGACGTCACGCCCGAGGCGCTGGCTGCGCTCGTCACCAAGCCGATCCCGGGTTTCGGTGAGCTCTTTCGCAGCCTGAGCTACGCGGAGATCGGCGCGGCGACGATTCAAAGCCGTGCCGAAGCGGCGCTGTGCGGGCGGGCGCTGGTCTTTGCTCTGCCAGGTTCCACGGCGGCGGTGCGCCTGGCCCTGGAAAAGATCATCGTGCCCCAGCTCGACGCGCGCACGCGTCCTTGTAACTTTGCCGAGCTCTTGCCGCGGATGCGCGGCGCCTAGCAGACGACCGCGTATTTCGGCTCCGCCTCGCTCGGGTGCGAATGCACGTACATGGCGATGGCTTCCGCCGCGTCGGGCTTCAGATCGAGGAAGCGAAAGGCCAGCTCTCCGTCGCTGCAGCGAACGACCTCGGCGTGGACTTCGACGGCCAGCGCTCGCGGGATCTCGAAGTAGATGTCGGCGCGGGCACCGACGGCCAGCGGGAGATCGACGATCAGGCTGATCCCCGTGGTCGAGACGCTGCGTACGGCGCATTTGCGCCAGGCGTGAAATGCATCGACCAGTGCCGGGGCATCGAGCGAGATGCGTGGGCTCTGCCGCCGGTCGTAAACGAGCTCGACCGGTCGATGCGAGAAGTCCGAAGCCAGCATGAGCTCGGTACAAAGCACGGGATATGCCAGCGCCGAGGGGGGAGATAAGTACGCGAAATCAGGTTCGCCGCCCCCAACGTCCGTTGGCACCGCCCTGTGTAACAGTTGCGTTGCCTGCGGCGCCGGAGACACGGTTGCGGGGCCGGTTACGCACTCTCGCCAGCGAGGACGTAAAGGCAGTCGTCGGATTCACTCCAGGCGCCAAGGTCCCCGGCGGAACGAGCGACCACCGTGGTCCCGAGTGTGCGTGCTTCACGCACCACCGAAGGCGCACCTTCCGCAGTCGACGCCGAGAGCACGAGGTCGGCCGCGGCCAGCCAGCGCAAGCAGACGTCGCGGTCCACGGTCCCCAAGAACTCCGCGCTCGGGAACTGTCGCTCGAGCGCTGCGCGCCGCGGCCCGTCGCCGATGACGACGCAGCGAGCGAAGGGCAAGAGCGCGGCGGAGCGTAGCGCTGCCTCGGGCCGCTTACCGTCGACGAGCCGAGCCGCATAGACGAGCAGAGGATCATCACCCGCCGCGAGCTCGGCCCTGGCTCGGGCACGCTCGATGGGTGGCACGTCGAGCGCGCAAGCCTCGACGCGGGTCGACGGCGCCGCTCGTGGCTCCAGACGCACGAGCGCATCTGCCAGCTCTTGCGAAACGCAGCGCAGGGTGGCGCCCCGAGCGAGCAAGCGCTGCAACGCGAAGCGCGCCAGGCGCGGAGCCTTCAGCAGCAAGCGAACGTCGCTGCCGTGGGCAACGACCTCCAGTTCTCCCTTTCCCGGTGCAGCGAGCGCCAGCGGAAAACCCGACGGTACGAGCCAGTGGGCCACGATGCGATCAAAGGGGCCGCGCTCGTACAGCTCACGACCGGCGGCCGCGAAGTAGGCGGCCACGCCGAGGGCGCGCAGAGGATTCTCGCGCAAGCGCGCGGCCACGCCCGGCCAGCCGAAGGCGGAGCCCGAGGCCAACCAGACCAGGTTGGGGGATCCGGTCACGACGCTGCCGTGCTCTCCGGGCGCGATCACCCAGACGTCGTGCCCTGCGCGGCACAGCGCCCGTGTTTCAGCCTGTACGAAGTGGCCCGCAGGGTCGCCGGGCGAGCGCGGATACGAGGTGGTGAGGACCGCGATCCGCAAGGCGCCTACTGTCGCGGTAGCTCGCCGCGTGCCTTCAGGCCGTCGGCGCCCTCGGCGGCGAGGAGCTCTCCCAGCGTGCGCAGGTAGCGGAACGAGTAGATGCCGGAGTTGTGGCCGTCGCCCCAGGTCAGGCCGAGGGCGTAGTTGCCGACCTGCTCGATCTCACGGAGCTCCAGGTTGACCCCGGACTGGAACTTGATCGAACCCGAGTGCCCCTGGCAGCCGGCGCAGGGACAGAAACCCCTCAAGATTTCATGCGGATAGGCGCTCTTGGTGCCGTCAGCCCACGAGATTTCGAAGGTTCGGCTGCCGTGAGGCGCCTTCACCCCCACGGGCCGGGTGCTGGCTGAATCGGTCATGGCCGGAGAATGGGACGGTCAGCGCAGGGTTGCAATGCGCGCGAAGGTTTGCCATATACGCCGTCCCTTGCCGAATCCCACAGAACCCGTCCAGTGCAAGCCCCTCGAAGTCCAAGTTGGAGACAAGGGCATCGAGCGCGCCATCAAGCACCTGAAGCGTAAGATGGCCGCTGAGGGCATCCTGCGTGAGCTCAAGCGTCGCCGCCACTACATGAAGCCGAGCGTCAAGCGCCGCAAGAAGATGAGCGAAGCCGCTCGTCGCCGTCGCAAGCGCCAGAAGACGGACGAGATCCCGCGTACGGCAGGCGGTTGATCCGCCCCTGAGCGGTCTCTATCGGGACACTGCCGAATGGCTGTGTCCCGATAGGCGTTTTGTTCGTTGGGTTGGGGAACACGCCGTCGACGGCGATGCCTGTCGCGCTCCAAGGGTTCTGTCGAGGTACGAAACTTGGCCGATTTCGCGTACTGACGTAGCGCTGGTCTCATGCCGGTCGCGACCGCGGCCTCTGCCCCGGCGCAGGCCGCTCCGTATCCGAAGCCACTGATTCGCCTGCGTGTGGTGGCGTTGCTCGCCTTTCTCGCCGGCGCAGCGCTGTGGCTCAAGCCTCGTGCGGTGGCGGCCTGGCAGGTTCACGGCATGGCCAGCGCGCTGGCGGACTACGGCGCCTGCATGGTGGGTCCCACGGGTCCCAGCCTGCTGCGCAACGGCGCGATGGCGGAGTTCGAGAGCCTGGCTCGGCGGCGGCTGCTGGCGGCGAGTCCGGGCGACGCGCCCTTCGCGCGCTGCGGGGCGCTGGCGGCCAAGCTGAGTGAAGGTGCCGACGCGGAAAGCGCGCATGGCGCTCCTGCCGATCAGTTCCGCGAGTACGGCGCGCGGGCGAGCGCCTCGCTGTCGCTCGATGCCCTGCGCATCGATCCGGAACCGGTGAAGGAGCGCGCTCGGCTGGCCTGGCCCTTCGTGCGCGACGGTTACACGAAGCTCGTTCACCTCTCGCTCGGCGCCAAGGAGGCGATTCACCCCGTTGCTCCGCCGAAGCCCGCTGTGGGTCGCGGACTGCCGGGCGCGCGGGCTCTCTACAGCTCCGCGCTGGTGCGTCCCGAAGGTCTACTGCTCGCGCACGGTAAGGGCGCTCGCGTCGGAGCGTACAAGAGCAGCGACGGTGGCGTGACCTGGCGCGCGTGGCCGACGAGCGGCGTCGACACCGTCGCCGATCGCTGCGCGGTCGACGCCGACGGTCGCGGCTTCGCGCTCGGCACGACCCTCGACGGCAGCTCGATCAGCGTACAGTCGCTCGTGCCCGGTCGCGATCCGGTGGTCGCCGCGCTGGCTCCGCTGTCGCACACGCCGCTCGCGACTGCTTGCGACGCGTCGGCGCTGGTGGTCCTCACGCGAGGGCGCGACAAACGACAGGAGCTCTGGCTCTGCGAATTCGAGCACGCCTGCGCCAAGCTCGAAGGACCCAAGCTAGCTGGGTTGTCGGCGCTCGACTTTCCCGTCGACATCGCGCGAGTGAGCGGAACGACGGTCCTTGCCTTGACCATGGGTCAGGTCGTGCGGGTCGCTTCGTCGCGCGACAACGGCAAGAGCTGGACGCCGCTCACGGTGGCCTACGACGACAGCGAGTACCTCGATTTTCGGCCGGGGGTGCGCCTGCCGACGCGGTTGCTCGCGGTGGGCAAGCGGCTCTTTCTGTTCGGCAGCGCGAGCAAGGCCTCCCAGACCTACAGCCTGCTCTACTCCGACGACCAGGGCGCGAGCTTCCGCGGTCTTTAGCCGCATCCGTGCTCGGCCGTAAGGCCGTGTCGCTTCCGCCCGCTGCGCGTGTCCCTCGGCCCACGGGGAAATCTCTGCCGGGAGGGAAAAGCGGTCGTTGCGCCGCCGGCACGCCCGTTGCTGACTCGGCCGCCGGAGGCTTTGCTTGGAACCACGGTTCACTCGGCGTGCTGGACTGCTCTTGCTTTCGGGACTCATGGCCGCCGCGGCCTGCATGCGCACGGGGCAGCAGCCGGCGACGGGCGGCACGCTGGCGCCCGGCAGTGAGCTCGCGGCCGGGCGCGACCAGGGCGCCTTTCGCGTCGTCTTCTCGGCGCCGGAAGGCGAGGGCAGCACGGTCAGCGAGATCAGTGTCGTCTTCAGCCGTTCGCTGCGCGCGCTGGAGGTAGACGCGCCTCCGCCTGCGATCGACATCAAGCCGCCGATAGCGGGTAAGTGGCTCTGGGTCGGCGCGCGCGCGCTGCGCTTCGTCCCCGATGCTCGAAATCTGCCGAATGCGACGGAGATCAGCGTCGAGGTGCCGGCGGCGACGGCGGCCCTGGACAGGAGCACGCTCGGAGCGCCCTACCGCTTCTCGTTCAAGACGCCGCGCCCCAAGCTGGTCGAGAGCACGCCCTCGGACGGTAGCGACGGCTTGCTGCCCAAGACCAGCTTCACGCTGCGCTTCAATCAAGCGCTCGACCCGGTGGAGGTCGAACGCCACGGCAAGCTCGTGGCGGTCAAGGGCGGAAAGACCCAGGCGCTCGCCTTCCGCGCTCGCCGCGAAGATCCGCAGAAGCCCAAGATCGTGCTGGTGGAGCCGCAAAAGCCGCTACCGCTGGCCAGCGCCATCAAGCTCGAGCTCGACGCGGGCCTGGTCAGCGAGGAAGGCAAGCTGCCGGCCGAGCAGGTGCAGGGCGTCAGCGTGCAGACCTACCACCCGCTCGTGGCGGACGAGCTCACGTGCGAGAGCACGACGACGCAGGGCACTTGCCGGCCGCGCTCGGCGTTCCTCGTGAACTTCAACAATCCGGTGCGCTGGGCCGAGCTCAAGCGCGCGATCACCGTGGAGCCCGCCGTGACGCTGCGCTGGCCGACCTGGGCCGAGGACGACCAGACCTCGCGCTGGGCGCGGCTCGACGGCGACTACCAGCCGGCGACGACGTACACGGTGAACGTGGCGGCGTCGCTCACGGACGTGCACGGGCAAAAGCTCGGCAAGGCCTTCTCGCGGCCGATCCGCGTCGGTGATTTCGATCCCGTGCTCGCGCTCGGCATCGAGGGCGAAACGCTGGTGCCGGGCCAGGCCGGGCGCATTCCGCTCGGCTACCGCAACGTGCCGGATTTCGAGGTGGTGCGCGCCGCGCTCGGCCCCGAGCTTGCCATGCAGCTCAATCAGGCGGTGCCGGAGCAGGGCTTCGACCTTCTGCGCCGCGCGCCCGGGGCGAGCTACGAGAAGGTCAAACCGACCGCGCCGAAGAACCACGTCGGGCGGCGCGACGTGGATCCGCTGGGCGTGCTCGGCGGCGCCGGCCGCGGAGCGCTCGCCATCGCGACGCGCTACGTCGACCCGCAGCACAAACAGCCGGTTCACCAGGAGCACATCGTCAAGATCAGCGACCTCGCGCTGACGGGCAAGGTCTCACGCCACGGCTCGTTGATCTGGGTGACCAAGCTCTCTACCGGAGCAGCGGTGCCGGGCGCCGGCGTCGAGCTCTACCCCTTCCAGGGGCCGAAGAAGACTTACGTCGCCGACAGCGTCGGTATGGTGCACGTACCGGCGGCTGACTTCGCGCCGGACTTCGAGGCCTACGACCGCGACATGCGCGCGCTGTTCGTGGCGCGCAGCGGCAACGACTGGACGTTCGAGCGACTCGGCGACTACCTCGGGCCCTGGCGCTTTCCGGTCAGCGTGGACCTGTCTGGCTCGCTCGAGACCTACGGCCTGCTCTTCACCGAGCGCGGCGTGTACCGTCCGGGCGACGAGATTTCGCTGAAGGGCATCGTGCGAGACGAGATCCCGACCGGCAATGCGGTGCCCAAGGGCAGGGCGTACGAGCTCACGCTGCGCTCGTCGGACGACGAGGAGTTGGGCAAGAAGACGGTGACGGCGAGCGAGTTCGGCACCTTCTCCGCGACCTTCAAGATCCCAGCCACGAGCAAGCTCGGGACCTACCGCATCACGGCCAAGAGTGGCGACAAGCCGGGCAACCTGGCCACTTACCTCGAGGTCGCCGAGTACCGTCCTGCCGAGTTCGAGGTCGCGGTCGAGCCGCGCGCGCGTGAGCTCTCGGCGGGCTCCGTCGCTCGCTTCGTCGTTCGCGGCGACTACCTCTACGGCGCGCCGATGAGCGGCGCCGCGCTGACCTACTCGCTCGGCCGCGAGCGCGCGTACGTCAGCATCCCCGAGCACGAGGAGTTCGCCACGAGTCCCGAGGACTTCTACGCCGACTGGCAGGAGTCGGGGTTGTCCGGCGGCGAGCTCGGCAGCGGCCAGGGCAAGCTCGGCGCCGACGGTAGCTTCGAGGTGGAGCAACCGCTGACGCAGCCGGGGCAGCGCTACGCCGAGCGCATCAGCCTGAGCGCCGAGGTGAGCGACGCCACCAGGCAGGCAATCGGCGCCACCGGCAGCGTGCTGGTGCACCCCGCCGACTACTACCTCGGACTGAAACGACCCGAAGACAGCTTCTTCACGGCGCCGAAAGCCGTCGCCGTGGACGTGGTCGCGCTGACGCCGCAAGGCCAGCGCCTGGCCGGAAAGAAGGTCGCGCTCGAGCTCGTGCGCCGGCGCTGGACGCTGTCGCGCCAGGAGGTGGGCGACGAGAGTCACGCCGTCTCCAAGCCGGTCGACGAGGTCGTCGCGCGCTGCACGTTGATCACCCAGGCCGCGCCCACGAGCTGCGCGCTCAAGGCCACGGCGGGCGGCTACTACCTGGTGATGGCGCGCGCCGTGGACGAGCGCAAGCGCGCCGTCGAGGCCAGCCTCTCGCTGTACGGGCTCGGCGAGGGCGAGTTCAGCTGGGGCGACAACGATCGCGCGGCGCTCGAGCTCGTGCCGAACAAGAAGCGCTACCAGATCGGCGACACCGCTCAGATCCTGATCAAGTCGCCGTTCAAGGAAGCCGAGGCGCTGGTCACGGTGGAGCGCTCCGGCGTGTATCGCTCCGAACGAGTGAAGCTTCGCGGCGGGACGCCGACGATCAAGGTTCCCGTCACCGCCGAGCTGGCGCCGAACGCCTTCGTGGGCGTGCACCTGATCGTGCCGCGCGCCGGACAGGAAAAGCGCTTCGGAGCCGCCTACCGTCAGGGCTACGTCGAGCTGCCGATCGATCCGGAAGCGCGCCGGCTGTCGGTTCAGGTGAAGCCGCGCAAGGGCGACCTCCTGCCCGGTCAGGAGGCGGAGGTGGAGCTCGCCGTCAGCGATCGCTCGGGCAAACCCGCCCAGGCCGAGCTCGCGGTGTACGCAGTGGACGAAGGCGTGCTGATGCTGACCGGCTACCAGACGCCGGATCCCGTCCCGATCTTCGGTCGGGCCCGCCCGCTTCAGGTCGCCACGCTGGAGACGCGCGAGGGGCTCGCCAAGATCAGCCTCGATGCGTTCCAGGCCCTGGGTGAAGACAAGGGCGCCGAAGGCGGCGGTGGCGGCCTCGGCGAGGCGCGCAAGGACTTCCGCCAGGTGGCGTTCTTCGAGCCCAAGCTCCTGACCGACGCGCAGGGCAAGGCGCGTGTCCGCTTCAAGCTACCCGGCTCGCTCACCACGTACCGGGTGATGGCAGTGGCGGCCAGCAAGGACGACCGCTACGGCTACGGTGATTCCCGGGTGACGGCGAGCAAGCCGCTGATGGTGCGGCCCGCGCTGCCGCGCTTCGTGCGTGCCGGCGATCAGTTCGAGGCCGCCGCCGTGATCGCCGCCAAGGGCGCTGCCGCTCCGGGCAAGGTCGCGATCAAGCTCGAGGTCAGCGGCGCTGCGCTCGAGGGTAGCCCGCTGCGTGAGATCGAGCTCGGCAAGGACGCCTCGCAGGAGGTGCGCTTCTCACTGCGCGCCGATCAGGTGGGCACGCTCAAGCTCGCGTTTTCGGCCGTGTCGAACGCGGGGCGCGACAGCGTCGTGCTCGAGCGCAAGGTTCAACTGCCGGTCACGCTCGAGACCGTCGCGGTCTACGGCGAGACCAAGGCGAGCGTCGCCGAGCAGCTGGGAGACTTGACCAAGCTGCGTCCGGACGTGGGCGGCATGGAGGTCGCGCTGGCCTCGAGCGCGCTGATCGGGCTCGATTCCGGCCTCGACGACCTGCTCGAGTATCCCTACGGCTGCACCGAGCAGCTGAGCAGCAAGCTCCTGCCACTCGGGCCGCTGAGCGATCTGGCCAAGGCGTTCGACTTGAAGCTGCCGGCACGCCCGGAGCTCGTGCGCGATCGCACGGTGGCCGAGATCCTGGCCCGGCAGCGCGGCGACGGTGGCTTCGGCATGTGGCGCGAGTCCGAGCTCGCGTCCGACTGGGTCACGCCCTACGCGCTCTGGGTGCTGGAGGAGACGCGCAAGAGCGGCGCGCCGGTGCCGAAATCCGCGCTCGACCGCGGTCGCGAGTACCTCCGGCGCTGGCTAGGCCAGAACGTCGACAAGCGACCGGAGGTGGCGGCCTTCGCCGTCGACGTGCTGGCCGCGCTCGGCGCGCCCGATCACGGTTACGCCGAGAAGCTGTTCCAGCGGCGAGAGGCTCTGCCGACGTTTTCGCGCGGCCTCTTGTTGCACGCCCTCGTGCTGGGCAAGGCCAAGGACGAGAAGGCGCGCGAGACGCTGGCGCGCGAGCTCGAGAACGCGCTGCGCATCAGCGGCAACAGCGCCAAGGTGGTCGAGAACGTGGGCGACGAGTACGCCGAGCTGATGGACTCGCCGACGCGGACCACGGCGATCGTCCTGCGCGCGTTGATGGCGTACGAGCCGGGGCACGAGCTCGGCGCGCGCCTGGCACGCGGGCTCTTGCAGGCGCGCGAACGCGGCGCCTGGCGCTCGACCCAGGAGACGGCCTTCTCGCTGGTGGGGCTCGACGCTTACCGCAAGGCGCAGGAAAAGACGGCGCCGAATTTCGAGGCCACAGCGCGCTACGGAGAGCGGGCGCTGCTCTCGCTCGAGGCCGAGGGCAAGGGACTGTTCGCCAGCCGCGGGCGGAGCGGCATGGAGCAGCTGCTCAAGGCCGTGCGCTCGCCGATCGTGATCGAGAAGGAGGGCGACGGTACGCTGTTCTACGAGCTCCGGCTCGAGTACGCACGCAAGACGCCGCCCAGCAGCGCGCTCGACAACGGCTTCTTCGTGCAGAAGACGCTGCGAGCGGCCAAGCCGAGCGAGCTCGCTGCTGCGCTCATGACGGTGCCAGAGAGCGGCGCCACGCGCTTTGCGGCCGGTGACGTCGTGATCGCGGACCTCATCGTCGTCGCGCCGACGCCCTCGAGCTACGTGGTGGTCGACGATCCGCTGCCGGCGGGCTTCGAGGCCATCGACACCAACCTCAGCACCACCGCCGCCTACCTGAACGAGGAAGGGCCGAGCGAGGACTACGCCGAGCGCCGCGACGCCATCGCTCACGGCCGCGCCTTCGTCGACACCTGGCATCGCCGTGAGCTGCGCGACGATCGTGCGCTGTTCTTCATCGACCACCTGCCGGCGGGCATGCTCCACCTGCGCTACCTGGCGCGCGCCACCACGCTGGGCCGCTTCGTGGTGCCGCCGACCAAGGCCGAAGAGATGTACGAGCCCGAGACCTTCGGACGCACCGCCGCGGCGGTGATCGAGGTGCGATGAAGAAGTGGCTCAAACGCTGCTCGCTAGCGCTCGCGCTGCTCCTGCTCGCGCCGCTGCTGGCGCTGCTCGCTAGCGCCTGGCGCGAGCCATTGCCCGCCGCGCTCACCGCCGCGCCGGAAGCGAGCCGAGAGATCTACGATCGACACGGACGCTTGCTGCGCGTCGTGCGCACGGGGCGAGGGGAGCTTTCTGCGCCCGTGTCCCTCGCCGAGCTGTCGCCGGTGGTGGTCCCAGCGCTGGTGGCGGCGGAAGACGCGCGCTTCTTCCACCACCCGGGCGTCGATCCGCTGGCCGTGCTTCGCGCCGCAGGTCAGGCGCTGGCGGCACGCCGCGTCGTCTCCGGCGCCAGCACTTTGACGCAGCAGCTGGCGCGCAATCTGGTGCAAAGACCGCGCACCCTCGCTGGCAAGTGGCGTGAAATGGCGATCGCGCTGCGCATCGAGCTCGAGCTCGACAAGGAGCGCATCCTCGAGGAGTACCTGAGCCGCGTCGAGTTCGGTCCCAATCTGCGCGGCATCGAAGCTGCCAGTGCTCACTACTTCGACAAGCCGGCGCGTGAGCTCAGTCTGGCGGAGGCGGCTGCGCTGGTGTCCATTCCGCGCGGTCCAACGCTTTACGATCCGCGTCGTGGTAGCGAAAAGCTCCTGCGCCGGCGCGACCGCGTGCTTGGGCGCATGGCTGCGCTCGGGCTCGCGGACGCCGACGCTATCGAGCGCGCGCTGGGCACGCCGCTCGGGCTCTCGCGCCGGGTGGTGGTCGCGGGCGCCGAGCACCTCACCACGGCGCTCGCTCGGGGCCGGCTCGGCGCGGGACTCGGCTTCGCGCGCATCGACGCCACGCTCGACGCGGGCCTGCAGCGGGAGGTGGAGACGCTGGCGAGCCAGGCCGCGCGCGAGCTCGAACGCAACGAAGCCGGCGCGCTGAGCGTGCTGGTGGCTGACAACCAGAGTGGCGAGGTGCTGGCCTACGTGGGCTCACCGGACTTTCTCGACCAGCGGGCCCTGGGTCAGAACGACGGCACGCAGGCCCTGCGCCAGCCGGGCTCGACGCTCAAGCCCTTCGTCTACGCCGCCGCGCTGCGTGAGCTCGAAATGACGCCGGCCACGCTGCTGCCCGACGTCGAGCTCTTCTTGAGCGAGGGCGACGACGTCTACGCGCCGAAGAACTACGACCGCAGGAGCCACGGCCCCGTGCGGCTGCGTGAGGCGCTCGGCTCGTCGCTCAACGTGCCCGCTGTCTGGACCGCGCAGAAGGTCGGGGTCGAGCGCGTGCTCGGCTTGCTGCACGGGTTCGGCTTTGCGTCGCTCACCGAGGGCGCCGCGCACTACGGTCCAGCGCTGGCGCTCGGCGACGGTGAAGTGCGCTTGTCCGAGCTCGTGGCGGCCTACGCCACGCTGGCGCGCGCGGGGCTATACCGTCCCCTGCGCTACGTGAAGGGCGGTGAGCTCGAGCCGCCTCGCCGCGTGCTCGACGAACGGCATGCCGCGCTCGTCTCCGACATGCTCTCCGATCGTGAGGCGCGCGCCGCCGGTTTCGGTCTCGACGGCGTGCTCTCGCTGCCGTTTGGCGTGGCCGTCAAGACCGGGACCTCCAAGGGGCTGCGCGACAACTGGACCATCGGTTACACCAGGGAGCTCACCGTCGGCGTCTGGGTCGGCAACTTCGACGGCCGGCCGCTGGTGCGCTCGACGGGCGTCACGGGCGCCGCGCCGCTGTTTCGTGAGGTGATGCTGGCGGCGATGCGCTCGAGGAGCCCCGAGACCCTGGTCGACCGTTCCCGCCTCGTGGAGCGCGAGGTGTGCGCGCTCAGCGGCGCTCTCGCCCACGCTGATTGCCCTCACCGCGTGCGCGAGCTGTTCGTGCCCGGGCACGAGCCGCACGATGATTGCGCCATGCACGAGCGCGTGCTGATCGACCGCAAGACGGGCCTACGCGCCGGTCCTGCCTGTCACGACGCGGAAGAGCGCGTGTTCGAGCGCTACCCGGCCGAGTTCGCGAGCTGGGCCGTGCAGGCAGGGCGTCCGCTCGCTCCGCGCGACTACGCGCCGAGCTGTCCCGCTCCCGGCGGCGAGCGTGCCGGCGCGGCTGCTCCCACGATCGTCTTTCCCACCGACGGCGCGCGCTTCGCGATCGATCCGCTGGGTCCGCTGCGTCAGGAAGTGGTGCTCGAGGCCCGCGCTGCGAGCGAGCTCCCGCTCGCCTTCGTGCTCGACGGCAAGGTGATCGGCCAGAAGGGCCCGCCCTACCGCCTGCCGTGGCGGCTGAGCCCCGGTCGGCACACTTTCGAGCTCGTGCAAGGGAGCGAACGCAGCGCGCCGGTGGCGTTCACCGTCCGCTGAGCCTTTATGGAGAGGCGTGTGCGCGGCTGCGCCGAGTGTGGGTGTTCGTGGTTGTGGCCGAGCGCCTGGCAAGCGGTTGGGAACGCGCCCTGATCAGTGCCTTCGCCGCAAGAACCGGCCAAAACCTGGGCGCGTGTTCGTTTGAGCTCGAACTTGGTGAGCGGGTCGGTTAGCCTCGATGAATACTTTTGAGGGAGTAGCCGATGAGCAAACGACGGAGTCGCATCGTTCCTCGGGTGGTGTTCCAGGTGGCCTGCGCGGCAGTGATCCCGGCGGCAGCGACCGGCGGCTGTTACAGCGCGAACCTCGATGACGACACCAGCGACGGAGGCA
>DATLIL010001274.1:0-6960 GCA_035539475.1 Polyangiaceae bacterium | reverse complement strand
CTCCAGGTCAGCCTTCCAGTGACGCTGCCAGTCCCCGCGGATGTAGTTCTTTCCCCCCGCCAGGTGGCCACCTTGCTCGAGATGAGAGAGAGGGTCGTTGAACGTCATCAGCTCGAAGATCGTCGGCTCGCCGCGGTAATCGAAGATGTTGTTGAAAAGTTCGACACGCTCATCGACGGTCGTGACGCGGAATA
This sequence comes from Polyangiaceae bacterium, assembly GCA_035539475.1. Lineage (GTDB taxonomy): Bacteria > Myxococcota_A > Polyangia > Polyangiales > Polyangiaceae > PMG-095. The sequence continues at coordinate 6,766 of DATLIL010001274.1, read as the reverse complement.
GCGCACGTGACCAGGGATTTGCCTCGTCAGCGGGATCCTCGATCAGCACCGTATTGGCGTAGAAGAACAGCGTCCCTTTGCGGAAATACGGCTCGTTCTCGAGTTCCTCGTGATCGGCGCCGTAGTGAAACGGCGTGCTGCCGTAAACCTGGTGCATCAGGTTGCCGTAGACAAGGGCCGTTCGGTAATTGGGATCGAGGACCGCTGTCAGCTTGTGTTCTTCCGCTTCGACCAGGTCGAGCAGCATGGCACCGGAGCGCTCGATCCAGTTGTAGCGAATCACCGTGCCCGTGGAGCGATCCTTGATGTTGTTGGCGCCCAGCGGTGAACCAAGGTGATTGAACTGATACACCACGCCGAAGGCCTGCACGTAGAGGTTGTGGACGTACTGCGTGTCCTCCGTGTTGTTGCCGTGGATGTAATTCCCCTCGATCAGCAGGTTGGCGACCTGGTCGGCGTCCATGTCGTACGACTTGGTGAAAATTCCGAACCCGCAGTTGCTGATCTCGTTGTCACGGATGACGATGTTTTTGCCGCGGTAGATCCCGAGACACGAAGACCCTTCGCCGAACTCGTCAGGCTGGCCTTCGATGTCGGTGAACGGCGCGCCGGCGTGAGCACCCTGCAGGTCGAGCCCTTCCAGGATGATGTCGTGCGGGTAGTAGGTCGCCCAGTCGTCGTCCGTCTTGCGGAAGAACACGACGAGACCCATGCCGTTCCAGTCCACGCGCGTGCCGATCGACTGCGGCGTGGTGGCGCCTTCTCCGCTGATGACGGGCCGCTCGCCGCCGGGTCCTCTGACGCCGCAGATGCGGACGGGATCTTCAGGGGTGCCCTGCGCGCTGATCAGCAGAATTTCCCGGTAGGGCTCCTCTCGCCAGTGAATACGCAGGGTATCTCCCGCACCGAGGTCGCCGATGGGGACGTCGCCGATCTCCGCGTACTCCTGGCCTGGACCGACCTCGTAGGCGGTGCCCGAGCCGGTGTGCTCGCAGGTCGTGATGGCGAGCTCCTCCAGCGTGGTGACCGGCGCCTGCGGAATGTTCGGCGCGTTGCCGGCGTTGTCCCCACTCGTCCCTGCGCTGCTCGACCCACTCGAGCCTCCTGCGCTCGAGCCTGCGGCGAACGACCCAGCCGTGTTCGTCCCGCCAGCGTTCCATCCTCCCGCCGAGCCCCCTGAGCTCGATCCCGCCGTCGTCGAGGCGCCCGCCGATCCGCCCGGCGTCGACCCGCCTGCGCCGCCGCTCGCGTCGAGGCCGGCGATCGGGGTGGACTCGTGCGCGCAGCCTGCGAGCGCGAATAAAGCAACGAGACGTAGTGAACCGAGCGTGCGTATGTTGCGCATGCGCGCGCTTTAACAGAGGCATGAGGAAACTCCCTCTGTGCGCGCCCATCGTCACGGCGAAATGACCAACTGAACGCCGCCACGTTGCAGGACTCCCCAGCCTTGCAACACTCCGTGTCTCGTGGCTCTCAGTTCGGGATCGGTGGACGACGGGCTCCGCACTCGCGCCACCGCGTTGCGCCAAGTTGCCGAGCTCCGGCGAGGACGTGTTTTCGGCAGTGAATGCGGGTGTTGTTGCGCAGCACGACTCAAATGTTCGTGGCGCGCGCGGCGCTCGACTGATGTAGAACAAACTTCGGTTCTCGATTCGTGAACCGAAACGCGGGCGGAAACAAAGATGGAGTTCCTCGTCAACAAGGACAGTGAAATGGTCACCGTGACGATCAAGGGCGAGTTCGACGCCAACTCGGTGCCCATGATTCGAAGCGACCTCGACGCCATCGTCGAGGCGAAGCCGCGCCTCGTCATCGTCGATCTCTCGTCACTCAAGCTGATCGACAGCACGGGCGTGGGCGGCATCGTGTCGCTGTTCAAGCGGACTCGCGCCTACGGCGGAGACTTCAAGGTCACGGGCGTCCAGGGCCAGCCTCAGTCCATCTTCAAGGTGCTGCGGCTCGACCGCGTGTTCGAGACCGACGCGTGAGCGGGCGGGGTTCATGACGGTCGACGTCTGTGTGATCGGCGGCGGCATCGTCGGACTGGCCACGGCCTGCCGCCTGCTCGAGTCGCGTCGCGAGCTCCGTGTCTGCGTGATCGAGAAGGAGTCCGAGCCGGGGCGCCACCAGACGGGCCACAACAGCGGCGTGATCCACTCCGGGATCTACTACCGCCCCGGCAGCCTCAAGGCGCAGAACTGCGTGCGCGGCTACCGATTGCTGCTGGATTTCTTGCGGCAGGAAAAGGTCCCGTTCGAGATCTGCGGCAAGCTGATCGTGGCCACCGAGCCCGCCGAGCTCGAGCGGCTGGCCGTGCTCGAGGAGCGGGGCGCGCAGAACGGGCTGAGCGGGATCGAGCGTCTGGGCCCCGAGCAGATCCGCGAGCGAGAGCCGCACTGCAGCGGCCTGCAAGCGCTGTGGGTGCCGCAGACGGGTATCGTCGATTTTCGTCTCGTCTGCCGCGCGCTGCTGGCTCGTTTCCAGCGCCTGGGCGGGCAAGTCTCCTTTGGGCGCGAGGTGCGCGCCATCAGCGAGCGCAACGAACACGTCGAGCTCGTCAACGACGCCGACACGGTGGTGGCGCGCTACGTCATCAACTGTGCTGGGCTTCACAGCGATCGTCTGGCGCGCTTCGCAGACCCGGCGCTCGCGCTCAGGATCGTGCCCTTCCGCGGCGAGTACTACCGGCTGTTGCCGGCGGCGCGTCACCTGGTGAAGAACCTCATCTACCCGGTGCCGAACCCCGAGTTCCCCTTCCTGGGCGTGCACTTCACGCGCACGGCCTGGGGCGACGTCGACGCCGGCCCGAACGCGGTGCTGGCGCTCAAGCGCGAGGGCTACGGGCGCACGGACATCCATCTCCGCGACCTGTGGGAGACCGTGACCTGGCCGGGCTTCTCACGGCTGGTGGCGCGGCACTGGCAAGACGGCTGTCAGGAGCTCGTGCGCTCCTGGTTCAAGTCGAGCTTCGTCCGGGCACTGCAGCGACTCGTCCCGGAGGTGCAGAGTGAGCACCTCGAGCCTGCCGCCGCGGGCGTGCGCGCTCAGGCGTGCGGCCGCGACGGCAAGCTGCTCGACGACTTTCACCTGCTGCGCTTCTCACGCCAGCTCCACGTCTGCAACGCGCCCTCTCCGGCCGCGACGTCGTCGCTCTCGATCGGTATGACCGTCGTCGAGCAGGTGCTACCGGCTCTGAGCTGAAAAGAAGGCGTGGGTGTGCGCGATGCCCTCGTCGAGGCTGACGAGCTTGCCGAGCGCCGCCTGACACAGGCTGGGGTCGAGCACCGAACGTTCGAGATCACCTGCGCGCGGAGCGCCGGGCTGAACCTCCACCCGCCGTCCTGCGACCCTCTGAATCGCGTCGCACAGCTCGCGCGTGGTGGTCGCCGAGCCCGTACCGACGTTCATGGCCCGCTGCGCTACGCCACCCGAGAGCGCCAGAACGTTCGCCCGGGCGACGTCCGCGACGTACACGTAGTCGCGAATGCAGCCCGGGTCCCCCGCTTCACGGCGAGCGTTGATGCGCAGCGAGCGCCCGGAGAGCACCGAGTCGAAGAAGATGGCCACGACGCCGGCTTCTCCATGGGGGTCTTGCCGCGGACCGTAGACGTTGGCGTAGCGTAGCGCCGTCGTCGCCAGGCCTCGGTGCGTGGTGTAGACGGCGAGCAGCTGTTCGAACGCGAGCTTGTGAATCGCGTACGGGCTCTTCGGTGCGGGGACGGTGTCTTCGCCCGCACGCTTGCCTTCCGGGACCTCGCCGTAGATGGCGCCGCCCGTGCTGGCGAAGACCACGCGCTCGACGCGCGAACCCTGCGCGGTGCAGGCGTCGAGCAGGTTCAGGCCGCCGATCACGTTGATCTCGGCGTCGAGCTTGGGCTCGCGCACACTGACCACGACGCTCGCCTGCGCCGCCTGGTGGCTGACGGCGTCGGGACGGTAGTCGAGGATCGCGCGCAGCGTGCCTTCGCGATCGCGCAGGTCGACCTCGTACAATTTCGCGCCGCGCGGCACGTTCTCGCGCCGGCCGGTGCTCAAGTTGTCGAGGACGGCTACCTCGTGTCCTTGCCCGAGCAGCTGCTCGGCGATGTGACTGCCAACGAAACCAGCTCCGCCCGTGATCAATGCTCGCACATTGCACTACTAAACACCGCCGCCGGTCGTGTCTACGGGGTGCGGCGCTTGCGCTCCACCGCACGGGCGGGAATTCCCACCACGGTCGTGTTGGGCTCCACGTTCTTCACCACCACGGCGTTGGCCCCGATGCGTGCGCCGTCGCCCACCGCGATGGACCCGAGCACCTTGGCTCCGGCACCGATCAGCACATTACTGCCGAGCACCGGTGTTTCGCCGTAGCCGTTGTCGCCCAGCGTGACCTCGTGTTGCAGGTGCACGTTCTCGCCGCCGCGGACGCGGCCGTTGATGACCACGCCGCCAGCGTGAAAAAGCACGAAGCCCGGCCCGAACTCCGCGCCACGCCCGATCACGCAGCCGCCCCAGGCGTTCAGCTTGTTGAACAGCATCTCCAGCGGCCCGAGCCCGGCCTCGCGTGAGCCCTGCATCAAGCGATACAGGACCATCGCGCCGCTGCCGTCGGTGGCCAGCACCTTGAGCAGGGCGCGGGCGTCGTCACGTGAGTAGTAGTGGCGAGCCTTCACCTGCAGATCTTTCCGCAGCATGGCGAGTGCACGTCGCATATTACGGCGCTGATCTTGTGCTCGGGCCCGACAAGCTTCAAGTTCTGATCTTCGCCGTGAGAGAGCGAGGGAAAGGTCTCGAGGGCCGTGACGTGCTGTGCTTCGGGCACGATTGGAGCGGAGATCCGCTGTCCAAGACGCACCTGATGCGGCTGATGGCGCGGAATAACCGCGTGCTGTGGATTAACTCCATCGGCTACCGTCGGGTCACGGCGTCGAAGCGTGACTTCAAGCGCGTGGCGCAGAAGCTCCAGCACTTTCTCCAGCCGGTGCGCGAGGTCGAGCGGAACCTGTTCGTGCTCGGCCCCATCGCCGTTCCGCTCTACGACGTGCCCGCCGTTCAACGGCTGAACCGCGAGCTTTTGCGCTATCAGGTGCGCGCAGCCCAGCGCAAGCTCGGCTTCGAGAGCCCGCTGAACTTCGTGTTCAATCCCACCGCCTCGGTGGTGGCCGGCTCGCTCGGTGAACGCAAGGTCATCTACTACTGCGTCGACGAGTTCACGGCCTACACCGACGCCGGTACGCAAGGGCTGGTCCGGCTCGAAGAGCAGCTCCTGCGCCGCGCGGATCTCGTGATCGTCTCCGCCGAGACACTGCGCAAGAGCAAGGCGGCCTACAACTCACGCGTCGAGCTCGTCCGGCACGGCGTGCAATTCGAAGCGTTCCGCAAGGCGCTCGACCCGAGCACGGTCGTTCCGGCCGAGCTCCAGGGCTTGCCCAGGCCGATCATCGGTTACTTCGGGCTGATGGCGGACGACTGGATCGACGTCGAGCTCCTGGTCAAGGTGGCCGAGCGCTTCTCGCACGGCTCGCTGGTGCTGCTCGGCAAGGTCACGACCGACATGTCGCAGGTCACGCGCCTGCCGAACGTTCACCTGCTCGGGCGCAAGCCGTTCGAGGAGCTGCCCGGGTACTGCAAGGGCTTCGACGTGGCCTTGAACGCCTTCCCCATCAACGGCGTCACGCTCAACGCCAATCCGCTCAAGGTGCGCGAGTACCTGGCTGCCGGGCTGCCGGTGGTCTCGAGCAAGATCCCCGAGGTCGAGGTGCTCGGTGATCTCGTTCACGTCGCCGCGGACCACGACGACTTCTTGCGCAAGCTCGAGCTCGCGCTGAAGTGCCCGGGACCCAGCGCTGCGCGCAGCGAATCCATGCGCTGCGAGAGCTGGGCGGGGCGCTTCGACGAGCTCGTTCGTCATCTCCAGAATCACGACATCGTTTGAAAGGGCGCGGAGGATCCAGATGAAAGTAGTCTTGTTCTGTGGCGGCCTGGGCACGCGGCTTCGCGAGTACTCGGACGGCATCCCCAAGCCCCTGGTGCCGATCGGGCGGCGGCCGATCTTGTGGCACGTGATGCGCTACTACGCGCACTACGGTCACAAGGACTTCATCCTCTGCCTCGGCTACATGGCGGACAAGGTCAAGGACTACTTCTTGAACTACAGCCAGTACGCCGACAACGACTTCACGATGGCGCGCGGCGAGAAGCAGATCCACCGCGCGCAGCAGGACATCAGCGACTGGAGCATCACGTTCGTCGACACGGGACTCAAGTCCAACATCGGCATGCGGCTCTCGCTGGTTCGGCCGTACCTCGAGGGTGAGGAGATGTTCCTGGCGAATTACAGCGACGGCCTCACCAATTTGCGGCTCGATCGCATGGTCGACGACTTCTCCAAGACCGAGAACGTGGCCGGGTTCGTCTGCGCGCCGCCGTCACAGAGCTTTCACGTCGTCTCGCTCGGCGCCGACCGCCGCGTGACCAGCATCGAGTACGTGCGCAACGCCAACATCACCGTCAACGCCGGCTACTTCGTGCTGCGCAAGTCGATCTTCGACTACATCAACTTCGGCGAGGAGCTGGTGCTCGATCCGTTCCGGCGCCTGATGCAGAACCGGCTCTTGATCGGCTACTACCACGACGGCTTCTGGGCCATGGACACGTTCAAGGAGCAGCAGGAGCTGACCGATCTCTACAACTCCGGCAACGCTCCCTGGGAGGTCTGGAAGCGCCCCGACGTGGCCGAGGTGGCGATGGCCGAGAGCCAGCGCGGCAAGCTCCACTTGTGAGC
>DATLIL010001273.1:0-3513 GCA_035539475.1 Polyangiaceae bacterium | reverse complement strand
ACTCGGCGACGATCTGCTTCTCGAGCCGTTCGAGCTCGAGCTTGCGCGCGAGGTCGTCGGTGATCTTGGCGAGCTCCGGGCGCACACGCGCGGTGACCTCGGTCATGCTCGAGAGCACGCTCAGCCGCGAGGCAGGGCCGCTGCTCTTCTCCTCGGCGCGAGTTTTGGCGAGCATGCCGTTCTCGAGCAGGTTGGACTCCGGCGTGGAGTTCCGCTGCAGGGCACCGAGCGCGCAGTGGTGGTTGGTGACGACCAGGCCGTCCTTGGAGACGAAGGAGGCGGAGCAGCCGTTGAGATTGACGATGGCGCCGAGCACGCTCGACTTGGGGTCCGAGAGCAGGCGCGAATCCATGCCGAGCCCCAGGCGCTTGAGCTCCTGATCGTGGAGCGGCACCTGCGCCGGCAGCCACATGCCGCCACGACTCTCGAATGCAGGCGGAACTTGCGCCGTGGGCTTGCTCGACGGCACGGGCGGCGTGGCGGCGGCGGCGCGCGGCGACGGTGACGGCTGCGGAGCGGCACAGGAAAGCGCCGCCAGCGTCGTGGTCAGCAGCGATCGCGCGATGGCTTGAGACATGGGCCGGCGAAGCGTAGCCTGAGCGCGCTCCTCCCACCATGTTCATCCGCGCTCGCTTCGCCCTGTTGCTCGCCGTCCTCGGCTGCAGCTCATCCACTGCTCCTGCGCCGACGACGCCACCAACAGCGCCGACCGAAAAGTACGAGCTCGTGCTGCACGGCGGCCGCGTCATGGATCCGGAGACGGGGCTCGACGCCGTGCGCGACGTCGGCATCAGCAGAGGAGTGATCCGCAAGCTGTCCGAAGCGCCCCTCTCCGGCGAGCGCGTGGTCGACGTTCGCGGACTGGTCGTTGCTCCGGGGTTCATCGACGTACACGCGCACGGCCAGGACGCCGAGAACTACGCGTTGCGCGCCGGCGACGGCGTGACGACCGCGCTCGAGCTCGAGGTCGGAGCAGCGGACATCGACGCCTTCTACGCCGAGCGTGAGGGCAAGACCCTGATCCACTACGGCGCGAGCGTGGGGCACATCCCCGTGCGCATGGCGGTGATGGGCGATCCGCCCGGCTTCTTGCCTGCCGCCGACAGCAAGGCAGCCAAGACTGTGGCCAGCCCGAGCGAGCTCGAGACCATTCGCCGCGGCCTGCGCCAGGGGCTCGCCGCTGGTGCCGTAGCCGTGGGTCTCGGCATCATGTACACCCCCGCCGCCACACGCGACGAAGTGCTCGCGGTGTTCGAAGAAGCCGCCAGCGCGGGCGCCTCGGTGCACGTGCACATGCGTTACAACGGCATCAAGGAGCCGGACAGCAGCACGAGCGCCCTGCAGGAGGTGCTCGGCGCCGCGGAGCAATCCAAGGCCGCGCTGCACGTCGCGCATCTGCATTCGACCAGCCTCGGCTTCACCCAGAATAACCTGCGCCTGATCGACGACGCCAAGCGCCGCGGCCTGGACGTGACGACGGAGTGTTATCCGTACACTGCCGGCATGACCGACATCGCCTCGGGTGTCTTCAACGACGGCTGGCAGGCGTCACTCGGGATCGGCTACGAGAACCTCTTGTGGGCCGCCACGGGTGAGCGGCTGAACCAGGAGAGCTTCGAGCGCTTTCGCAAGATCGGCGGAATGGTCGCCGTCTTCTCCATTCCAGAAGAGGCGATCGAAGCGGCCCTCACTCACCCGCTCGCGATGGTCGCCAGCGACGCGATCATGAAGAACGGCAAGGGGCACCCCCGCAGCGCCGGCACGAACGGACGCCTGCTCGGCTACTACGTGCGCGAAAAGAAGCTCATCTCGCTGATGGAAGCGCTGCGCAAGATCAGCCTGATGCCCGCTCAGCGGCTCGAGCACCTGGCCCCCCTCTTCGAGCGCAAGGGACGGGTGCAGGAGGGCGCCGACGCGGATCTGACCGTGTTCGACGCAGAGCGCATCGAGGCGCGCGCCAGCTGGTCCGAACCGACCCTCGCCACGGCGGGAATCACCTACCTCTTCGTCGCCGGCACGGCCGTGATCGAGCGCGGAGCCCTGAACGGAGCTGTCACTCCGGGTCAGGGGCTGCGAGCGCCTCGCCGCTAGTCACTGGCCGAGAAATGCGTAGAGCCCGAGCTTGGTAGCGACGCAGAAGTCCATGATGCCGTCCGTGTTCAGGTGCCCGACGGCGATCTGCCGGCCCACGCCGACGACATCGTCGACCATCACCGGCTCGAAGTAAGCGTCGCCCGATTGATTGGACCCGGTACGTACCGTCCTGAAGACGTAGATCACGGGGTCGCCATTGATATCGGGATCGCCATAGCCGTTCGGGTGAGCGAAGCGCATCTTGCCGGTCACGATGTCGCGGATGCCGTCGCCGTCCATGTCGACGGCCTGCACCGCGTGAGGCTGCGTGAAGTACACACCGTAGGTCCCCACCTCGGCGGCCGTGCCCATGAACTCATGCTTGCTGAACGCGCCGGGCGCAGTCTGCTCGTACCAGGCGAGGCCCTCGCCGTGAGCCCAGTCGGCGCTGAAGATGTCCTGGTCGCCGTCGCCGTCGATGTCCCAGGCGTACATGTGCGCGCCGCCGCGGTTCGCTTCCGGATTACCGTCGTACAGGGTCTCCTGATCGAGGGTCCAGCTGCTCGCTCCTTGTTGCCAGATGCCGACGCGATCGAGCATGTCGGGCTTGCCGTCGCCGTTCACGTCTCCAAAGCCCAGGCCATGCATGTACCCGGTGCCGGCAAAGGGGAACTCGATCGTCCCGCTGACGGGCGTGTAGGTCCACAGCGCAGCGGGTTCGAGCCAGTTGGCCGCGTAGTAGCCCTTGGTCTGCGCGGGGTCGCAATCCTTACACGCGCCGAAGATCTCCGGCTTGCCGTCGCCGTCGACGTCCACGAAGCCATGCTGCTCGTGACGGACGTCGGAGTGCATCAGGTGGCCAACCCACTTCGGGTTGCTTTCCCAGTCCGCGCCAGGGTTTTCGTACCAGTACGCACTCGCGCGTTGCTGCGAGATCGGATCCCACGCGAACTGGATGGAGGTGTTGTCGACGTCGGGGTTGGAGATGTTGATGATGTCGGCAAAACCGTCGTCGTTCATGTCCCAGGCGAAGTCGGCCCAATCATCGGAGATGCCCGTGCTGATCTCCGGCGCCAAACCCTCCCTCGGCAGCGCTCCATGGCCATCGCGGAAGGGATGCTCGACGGTGAAGGCCGGTCCCTCGTACCACCTCTTGCCGGAAGAAACGTCCGGATTGCCGTCGTCGTTGTAGTCCCCGATGGCACAGCTCTCCGCCAAGAAACTGTTCTTGATCTGAATCTTTTGAAAGACGAGAGAGCCAGGTTTCGGCGCGATGCCCGCTTCGAGCTCGGGCCAGCTTCCGGTGAGCTGATAGTTGACGAAGCCTTCCAGGTCGTTCACTCCGCCGCTGCCGCCTTCGCCGCCGGCAGGCTGCCCCGCGTTGCCAGAGGCGCCGCTTGCTCCCCCTCCCTCTGCGCCCGAGCCGCCACTCCCTGCGCC
>DATLIL010001272.1:0-5558 GCA_035539475.1 Polyangiaceae bacterium | reverse complement strand
GTAGAAGACGAGGCCCAGGTGACGGCGGATGGCCTCCGATTGGCTCGCGAGCCAGAACAGCACCAGGTGGGAGGCGAAGAACAGGGTGGCGCCGACGACCAGCTTGAGCTTGGGCACCCGATCGACGAACCGCGCGTAGATCGGGACGAGCACGAGCAGCGCGGCCGCGATCACCGCGCTCATGTACGCCTTGTATTCGGCGCCGGAGTCGAGCGCGAGGATGAGCGCTTCGCGCACCGGCTTGACGATGTAGTAGGCCGTCAGGAGCACGAAAACGTTCAGCGCCAGGAGCAGCGCCGTGACGCCCTCGCCGGCGCGTACTTCCGTGAACAGTCCCAGCGCTCGCTCGAGGAGGCTGCGCTCTTCCGCGCTGGTTTCGGTCACGCGCGGAAACTAGTGCCGAGCTTCGCTAACCGCCAGGGCTAGAGCTGATACTCGACGGTATTCAGGGATTTGACCTTGTCCGGCCACTCCAGCTGGCCCACCTGGCTCCTGATGCACTCGGCGAGCTTGTCGCTCTTGGGGGTGGTGCTGACGTCGATGCCCACCGCCTTACCGTCCCACACGGCGACCTTGAGCTTGAAATGGGCGGCGCCGAGCTTGCAGGGCTCGTAGACCGTGGCCTCCATCAGCGGTCGGCTGAGCGCCTCTTGCTCGATGTTGGCCCGCTCTACACCGGGCGGCACGGCGTTGATGGCTTCCGTCACGGACATGCCCGGCTTGAACTCGGGGGCCGGGGCGGCCGCGGGCTGGTCATCACCGTGCTCGGCCGAGCTCGGCGCGCCGTCCGAGCTCGACGCCTTCTCACCCGCCGCGGTTTGCTCGACGTCGTCGGGGCTGTCGACGGCAGCGGTGGTTTCGGGCTCCTCGGGCGGAGGGGCGGAACCGCCGCAAGCCGTTACCAATACGAGACCGACCAGGACCAACTGGTTGATTCCCCTCATGAGCAAAGAATACCGCTCACCGCTGTCGGCGTCGACCGTCAGTTGGGCACGCGCGCCAAATTCACTGGCGCTCTCAGCGTAAACTTCCGCGGGGCCCACGAGGTCGCTCGCGCCTGACTTCGTGCGCCCGCTTGTCGCTGCGCAGACCCAGCACGGAGCCGTGTCGCACGTTGCCGCCTTGCGTCCACTCGGCAAAGGCCACTTCGACCACGCGCTCCGGACGCACCCAATGCGCGCGCTGGACCGCGCTCTTCGGCGGCACGGGCGTGAACGGTGACTCGCGTTGCTCGAGCTTGTTCAGCTCAGCACGCAGCTCGCTGGTGAACTTGGCGGTGAAGCCACGCCCGGTCCCCACCTTGCCGGCGAAGATCAGCTGCTTCTTGCGGTCGTAGTAGCCGATCAGCAGGGCGCCGATGCCCTGGCGTGAGCCCTCCGGATCGGTGAAGCCGCCGACCACGAACTCCTGCCGCTGGACACATTTGATCTTGAGCCAGGCGCTGTTTCGTCCCGGCCGATAAGGCTGGTCCCTGCGCTTCGAGACGATACCTTCGGCGCCGAGCTTGCACGCGCGCGCGAACACTTCGGGCCCGTCGCCCTCGATGTGCGCCGAATACTTGAGGGTAGGGGCCTTGACCCGACGCAGGAGCCGCTCGAGCTCGCGCTTGCGTTCGACGAGCGGAGCGGCGGCCAGGTTCTTTCCGTCGAGGTGCAAGAGGTCGAAGACGAAGTACGTGAGGCCCTCGCGCGCCGAGCCGGAGAAGGCGTTCTGCAGCGCCTGGAAGCTGGTCTGCCCGCTGTCGGTGACCACGGCGACCTCGCCGTCGAGCAGCGCGCGCTCTACCGGCAGACGCTCGGCCGCCGCGACGACCTCTGGAAATTGCGCCGTCCAGTCGTTGCCACGGCGGCTCTCGAGCCGCACCTTGCCGCGCTCGATCGCGCAGCCGATGCGGTAGCCGTCGTACTTGAGCTCGTGCAGCCAGGCGTCACCGGTCGGCGCCTCGTCGACCAGCGTGGCGAGCTGAGCTTTGTAGGCTGGCAGGGCGGACTTCACTGGGCTGAATTCGTGCAACCGGCATGCCACTGCCGGGAGTGATGTGTCCGGAGAATGACCTCGGGCTATGCTGCGCACGTCGTGTTCCGCCGCTACAGCCTGCTCCTCGTCCTGCTCGCACTGTGTGCCAGCGGCTGCCAGCGCAAGGACAAGAAGCGAGCGCCTCAGCCGGCACGCACGTACCAGCGTCCACCGCCGCGGCCGATCCCTCCCGAGCCGGCGTTTCAGCCGCACGAGCTCGAGGTCGCTGACTCCGGTTTCCCCTGCGAGGTCGAGGCGGCCTTGAAGGCGAAGTGCCGGCGCTGTCACACGACGCCCGCGCGACACGGCGCGCCGTTCCCGCTGCTGAGCTGGGAGCAGACCCAAGCGGACTTTCGCGGCACGCCCGTCGTGGGTCACATCGGCCGCGCCGTGAAGAGCGGCTTCATGCCCTACCGCATCAAGGCCAACCCCGAGGTCGAGCCGCTGACCGACGCCGAGAAGCAAGCGATCGTCAGCTGGGCCGAATCCGGCGCACCACGCGCGAGCTGCGATCCAGTAGCCGTGAAGAAGAGCAATTCGCGCCCGGCGAAGAGCAAAGCCAAGCCCAAGGCTTCGCTCTGATGGTCCTGCTCTTCGACACCTTCTCGCTGTTCTTTCGCGCCCACCACGCTCTGCCGCCCATGTCGACGAGCGCGGGCGAGCCCACGGCCGCGCTCTATGGCTTCAGCTCGGTGTTGCTCAAGCTCTTGCGCGAGCATCGCGGCGCCGAGCTCGCTTTTGCGCTCGACGCACCGCGGGCGACCTTTCGCCACGAGGCCTACGAGGGTTACAAGGCAACGCGCGACGCATTGCCCGACGCGCTCTTCTCGCAGTTTGCGCGGCTCGACGAGCTCTTGTCAGCGCTCGCTGTGCCCCGCTTTCGTGTGCCTGGGTTCGAGGCCGACGACGTGCTGGCAACGCTCGCCCGCGAGCTCCGTGCGTGCGCTCAGCCGACGCTCGTCGTGAGCGGCGATCGCGATCTCTTGCAGCTGGCGCACGGCAGCGTCCAGGTGCTGTTCATGGGCCGTCGCGGCAAGGACGCGGTCCTGTACGACGAGCAGGCAGTCGAAGCGCGTTTCGGTCTGCCCGCACAGCGCCTGCCCGCCTACATTGGACTCGTCGGTGACGTGTCCGACAACCTACCGGGCGTCCCTGGCATCGGGCCCGGCACGGCCGCCAAGCTGCTGCGTCACGTCGCGACCGCGGCCGAGCTCCTGGCCGGGCTCGAGAGCGTGAAACCCGAGAGGATCCGCCAGGCGCTCGAGCTCCACCGTGAGCAGATTTTGCTCAGCGAAAAGCTCGCGCACCTGCGCGAAGACGTCGAGCTCGGCGACGGGCGACGGCACGGCGCGCCCACGGCCGAGGGGCTTTTGGCGCTCCGGGCCTGGTTCGAAGCCCTCGAGATGAAGAGCCTGCTCAAACGAGTCGACGCCCTGCTCTAAGTTTTCGGAACCTCCGCGCGGCAGCGCTGTCGTAACCTAAATCCCATGCGCCTCGGTCACGAAGCTGCCGGAATCGATCTCTACGACCTGCTCGGCGTCGCACGTTCGGCCACACCAGCCGAGATTCGCGCCGCCTATCGCCGTGCCGTGCGCACGAGCCACCCAGATCTGAACCCCAACGATCCGCGCAGTGGTGAGCGCATGGCCCACGTGAACCTGGCAGGCCGGGTGCTGCTCGACTCTTACCTGCGTGAAGCCTACGACCGGCTCACCCCCGAAGTTGCCGCCGGTGCGGCCGCGGCCTGGTACGAGCGAGGCGGCAACACTCCCGCCGAGTGGGTCGAGCCCCCACGCTCGACGGCGCCGCGGGCCAAGTCGCGCGACCTGCGCCGCTTCTTGAGCGAGCTCAGGAGCTTCGACGCCAAGGCCTCGCTGTCGTTCTCCGAGCTCGTGGCGCGCACACCCGAGCGAGCCAAGCTGCCGCTGGTCGCGTTGACCATCGGCTGCGCGCTGCTGCTCATCGCCTGCGCTCGTCCGCGTGCGCTGTTCCCGTGGGACGACCGGCAGCAGCCGACCTCCGTCGCGCCGGGTTCAATGAGTCCCTAGTTGGCGCACTCGCTGTAGGCCCTGAACTCGGTGACGCACAGCCCGGCACCCTCGTCGGGTTTGTACGAGCCCTCGCAGTTGAGCGAGAGATCCATCTCGCAGGTACATTGCCCCGGGGCATCCTGCGCGGTGCACTCCATCCAGGCAACCGCGGCGTCCTCGCAGCCCGCCGCTATGATGCATTCCTGGGGATAGTCGCAGCCGGCTCGCATCGAGAGCGACTGCCACTTTTCGCACGGCGTATTGCCTGGCAGGTGCTCCTCTTCATCGTCGTCGCCGCAGGCCAGCGCGCAGCTCAGGCTGATGCCGAGAAGTGCTCCGAGAATCGTTCGCTTCATCGTCGACCTCGCTTCTGCGAAACCTCAAGGTGTCACAATCCGCGCGCCAGGTCTGCTTCGACCGCTGACGGCGAAAAACTACGGCGACGAGTTCACACGCCTCAGCCTCGCCAGGATCGCGACGGCAATGACGGCGTCGACTGGCATCGAGACGACGTCACCGAAGCACGCGTCACGCGTCGGTCGCGACGATCTCGCTCGTCACTCGCGCCGCCCGCGTCTCATCGTTCCGCCCGACCTGGGAGGAAGCAGACGCCAGCTACGGCTAAATAGGACCCCGGCCCGCCCTTCGCGCCGTGGATCCGCGAAGGGCGAGCCCGCCCCAGCACCTTTTTCCACCGATTGCTTCCTTTGCCGGAGAAGCTGTCGGAGATAATGCAGCAAGCGTGCCAGGCTGGCCGTTGCCGGAAAGCTCAATGATTTCGCGAAGGGCTCAGCGCGCCCCAGTTCCCTCGGCAAGTTCTTGCTCGGCACTTCCGGACGCGCTCGGCAAGATATTGCCGGACTCGGCTATTTGATGCCGAGCGCCTTCATCTTGTGGTTCAGCGTCCTGAGCGGCAGGCCGAGCAGCTCCGCGGTCTTGTTGCGGTTGCCCTCGGTCCTCTCGAGCGCCTGGCGGATGAGCTCGGCTTCGAACTCGCGCATGCGGTCCTTGAACTTCAGATTGCCGAGCATCACGCCGTCGTCTCGCCCCGAGCTCGACGGCGGAGCGGAGCCCGCGGCCGGTGACGGCGCCGGCGCCGGCATGTGCACGCTGCGCGGCAGGTCGGCCGGCTCGATCACGTTCGAGCGTGAGAGCGCGGCCGCGCGTTCGATCACGTTCTTGAGCTCGCGCACGTTGCCTGGCCAGCGGTAGGCGCGCAGGCAGCGCCGCGCGTCGGACGAGATACCGCGCTGCAGCTTGGTCGAGCGCGCGAAGTCGTGCAGGAACGCGTCGGTCAGCGCGTCGACGTCGTCGGGGCGCTCGCGCAGCGGAGGGACTTCGATCACCACCGCGTTGAGCCGGTAGAGCAGATCCTGGCGGAAGTCTCCGCTGCGCACCATGTCCTCGAGATCGCGGTGGGTCGCGGCCAGGACCCGCACGTCGACGCTGATCTCGCTGCTCGAGCCCACGCGCGAGAAGGTCTTCGTTTCGAGCACGCGCAAGAGGTCGGCT
>DATLIL010001271.1:0-14286 GCA_035539475.1 Polyangiaceae bacterium | reverse complement strand
AGCCTGTTTCTCGCCCTCGAGCTGACGCTGCTGGTGCTGTTCGGCAAGCTCGTCTACGGCACGGTCGTTCAGGGCAGCTTGCTCGGCCTGGCGCTGACGTCCATCGTCGGCGCGGCCGCTTTTGCCGCGATCAGCCTGCTGATCGGCGCTCGGCTCGACAACACCGAGATCGCCAACGGCTGGATGAACTTCGTCATGCTGCCGATGTGGATCCTCTCGGGCTCGTTCTTCTCGTACGAGCGCTTCCCGGACTGGCTCCACCTGCCGATCCAGCTCCTGCCGCTGACGGCGCTAAACGACGCCCTGCGCGCCATCTACAACGACGGCGCTTCGCTCTTCGACTGCTCCTTCCAGCTCGGCGTGCTCCTGCTCTGGGGCGCGCTCGGCTTCATCGTCGCGCTACGCACCTTCCGCTGGCAGTGAGTGCCCCCGGCTTCTAGCGACTCCATTGAAAGTGCGACGCCGTCATGCGCCGGTGCTCGTCCAGGTAGTCCTTGCGCACGAACAGCCTGACCAGCAAGAGGCCGGCGAGGAAGCCGCCGATGTGGGCGAACACGGCCACGCCGGACGAGACGTCGGGATCGACCGCCATGAGCTCGGGCAGGCTGATCAGCACCTGGTAGGCGAACCACAAGAGCAGCACGATGAACGCCGGTACGCGCACGATCTGGATGAAGATGAAGAGCACGAGCAATAGCCGCACCTGCGCGCGCGGAAAGAGCACGAGGTAACCGCCGAGCACGCCCGAGATCGCCCCGGAAGCGCCCACCATCGGCACCGGCGACGCCGGGTTGACCGCCACCTGAGCGCAGGCCGCGGCCAGGCCGCAGATCAGGTAGAACAAGAGGAATCTGAAGCGGCCCATGCTGTCTTCGACGTTGTTGCCGAAGACCCACAAGAACAGGCAATTGCCCAGGATGTGACCCCAGCCGCCGTGCAGGAACATGGAGGTCAGCGGCGTCCAGAAGTTCATGGGATCGCGATCGACGACGCAGGCGAGGCCATCGGCGATCGGCACTGACGTGCCAATGGCAGCACGCCCTGTGATCTCGCCGGCGACGAGCCCCAGGTTACAGACGCTGCTGGCCAGGACGCGGTGGTCGAACCCGGCGTCCTGCACCAAGAACCAGACCGCCGCGATGGCCGCGAGCAGCGCGATCGTCATGAGCGGGGTTCGTATGGTTCGATTGTCGTCGCCTAGCGGGATCATGGCACCTCGATGACTCGAGCAGTGATCTTGCGATCGCCCCTCGCCAGCAGGACGAGCGCACCGTCATCGGCGATTTCGAAGCGCTCGACTTGCCCGAGCGCCTCGAAGAAGGCCCGCTCCTCTCGCATGACCCTGGTTTCGCAGCTCTCCAGCGTCGAGGGCGCGAGCGAAAAGCGCAGACCTTCAGCGCCGAGCTCGTAGCCGGCGTCGTACGGGTTGCAGGGTCCCCGGCCATAGGCACGACCGTCCGCGCCGAAGTTCAGCGTCACGCGCGAGCCGGCGAACGACGTCCCGCTGACGTCGCTGACCACCCACTCGGCGCCCTGCAGCAAGGCGCGCGGCTCTCCACCACAGCCTCGGTACGTTCGGCCCAGGGCCGTCACTTCGACCGCGTGCGGGTGCGGCATGCCGCTCATCGAATCGGCGCAGCGGCGCTCGTAAACGGTCACGGCGATAGGCTTGCCCCGAGCCGTCGTCACGTAGCGCAGCGTATCGGCCGAAGTCTGCAGCGCGGGCAGCGCGGCCTCCAGGCGCGCCTCGGGTGTACTGAAGCTGAGCCTCGAGCCGAGCTCCAGGATCCAGCTCGGTTCGTTGCCCCGCGCGCGGAAGGGCTCGACGGTGCACTCGTCCCAGCGCTGACCTTCGACCACCAGCGTAGCTTGCTGGCCGCTGACCCACAGCGTCGTCAGCTGAGGCTCGGCTGCGGCGTACCTGAGGCTACCCACTTTTACCGGGTTCATGACCCAGCGCCGCGCTCCGGCGATCAGATCCGCCACGTCGCCGGCTCGCATGATCGCGTTGCGATCGCCACAGCGCAGCGCTCGCGGCGGCGGTTGACTGGCGGGGTACAGCGGCAGCGTACCGAGATCGACGGCATCGCCCTCGAGCGCTATCGGCTTCGAGCTCGCGACCCTGGCCGGTCTACCCGAAACCAGGACCAGCGCGCGTACCACGTAGGCCCGACCCGGGGTCAGAGCCGCGCGGTCGACGTCCATTCTGAAGGCCGTGGGAACCTCCGAGCCGAGGGCGCGGCGCCATTCGCTGATCGCCCTGAGCGCCGCGGGAGCGTCGGCGCGATCGACCTCCCTGAGCTCGACGACAGCGACGCTCTCGGGCGCCAGCGCGCCGCGTTGGTACGCGAGCGAGCCGCTGAGCGAAACCCGACCGTCGCCTGCTGCCGCCTGGGCAGCATCGGCGCCCAGCAACGCCAAGCACAACAGCGCGTCTCGGAGCGGCACTACGACGACAAGAAGTCAGCAATTCCTACGCCAGAGACGGCGGCAGCGCGGCCTGTGGCTGCAAACGCCACAATGTGACCCGTCCGCGCCGGCCACCATCATCAAGTCAGCGCGCACGATTCTCGGACGGCATTGAGACAGCGGCCGGCCGAAGGCCGCGCCCGCGTGGGGTGGGGCGGCTGTCATCGGGGCCCGCGCTTCGCTTGGCCCCGCCCCGGAATTCACTTCCGCGGGGCGGGGAGTCGCGAGACTCCCCGACAAGAAAGGCTAAATCGGACGGTCGCGACGCGACCGTCGATTTAGGTCCGGCGCGCCGTCCAGCGCTCGCGCAGAAAGTGAGCCGCCGCCTTGGGCTGGCGGTTGCGCGTGAAGATGCCTTTCTTGTTGCCGCCGACGCGGGTCAGGCCCTGCTTGGTCAAGAAGTCGGCAAAGGCCCAGACGTGTGCGCCGATCACGAAGTCGTAGCGCGCGAGACAGTCGAGTGAGAGCGCGAGCAGCTCCACCTGGTACTCCTCGCTGAACATCGCGGGCGGCAGCTGGTGCAGACCGGCGAGCGTGTCGGAGCCGAGCTCGGCCATCAAGAAGGGCTGCCCGGGAAACCGCCGGCGCCAGGCCTCCACCTCGTACGCCAGCGCTTGCTGCAGCACGTCCGGATCGAGATCGCCGACGTTCTCGTACCAGCCGTAGTAGCGATTGAGCGACACCACGTCGAGCAGATCCTGGACCTGGCACTCGTCCGGGTTCGAGCTCTGCGGCAAGGTCAACGGGCGATCGTCGAGCTCGCGAAATAACGCGATGCAGCGCTGGAAGTAGGGCCTGCTCGCAGGTTCGTAGGTCGAAGCTTCGTTGGCCACGCTCCACATCACCACCGACGGGTGATGTTGATCTCGAGCCACGAGCTCGCGGATAGAGCTCAGATGATGAGCCAGCGTGGCCTCGGACAGCTTGTCGGGCACGAACCAGGGCTCGGCCTTGTTCCAGCTGTTGAGGCCCACCGCCGGCACCTCGTCGATCACGACGACGCCCAGGCGATCGGCCAGATCGAGCACCTCCTCGGCGTAGGGGTAGTGCGAGGTACGAAATGAGTTGGCGCCGATCCACTCGAGCAACGCGAAGTCGCGCAGCATGACGGCGTCGTCGTGGCCCTTGCCTTTGATCTCGACGTCCTCGTGCTTGCCGAAGCCCTTGAACACGAACGGCTCCCCGTTGATCAGGAAGCTGGTCGCCGTCACCTGCACGGTACGGATGCCGACCTTGCGCCGGTACTCGTCGAGAACCTTGCCGGACTCGTCGCGCAGCGTGACGCGGAGGTCGTAGAGGTACGGCCTGCCGGGCCGCCACAGCTCGACTTCGGGAACGCGCAGACTGCCGGCACGACCCGTTGCCTGCGCCACTTGCTTCTGCTCGTGATCGCAGAGCACGACCGAGACGTGACCAGGGCCCACCAGCCGCACGTCGTAGTCGACGCGACCGACCGTGCCGCTGAAGTCGGCCTTGGTGCGCAGGCCGTCGATCCGCCGCGCGGGCAGGCCGAGCGCGTAGACCGAACGATGGATGCCGGCGTAGTTGAAGAAGTCGTGGAAATAGTCCTGGCGCTGGCGGTTGCCCTGGTAGCCGGGACGCTTTTGCCCGGCGGGCACGACGCGGCCCGGCGGGAGGGTGGTCCAGTCGAGGCGGTTGTCGACGCGCAGGACGAGCTCGTTATCCTCGCCGAAACGCACGGCAGCGCTCGCGTCGCCCTCGAACGGCAAGAAGCCACCCTGGTGCTTGCAGAGCTCGACCCCATTCACCCAGAGCGTCGCGTGATGACTCGCGGCGCCGACCCGCAAGAGCACCGAGCCGTCTCGCCAGCTCGAGGGCACGAAGAACGAACGCCGATACCAGACCGCGCCAATGTGGTCGCGCACCTCGGCGTCGGTGGTGATGTCGTTGTAACTGGCCGGCACCGCCATCGGCTGCGAGCTTTTGGGGAACGCGCGGAACCAGCCGAGCTCGACGCCACGACCCGCGACATCGACGACGAAGTCCCAGACGCCGTCGAGCCGAGTCAGCCGGCGATACTCGTTCTCGACGGGGTACAGCATCCTCCTGGGTTTAGCCCAGGAGGCGCCGGTCGTTACTGGGGCTTATTTCGCGGCGCGGGGGAGGCTCGGCCGAATTCATTTCGGCCGAGGGGGGCGGCGTGCCGCCCCCAAGAACAGAACTAAATCGGACGGTCGCGGATGCGACCGTCGATTTAGAGCTCGCCCAGCTCGGGGTAGAGCGGGAATCGCTTCAGCAGCGCCGTTACACGCTCACGAGCCTGGCCGGCGCTGGCTGTAGCCGTTTCGTACTTGGCCTTGCTGGGCTCGCCCTTGGCGGTGACCGTCGCCTTGGTGCCCGCCAGCACGA
Source organism: Polyangiaceae bacterium (assembly GCA_035539475.1). Taxonomy (GTDB): domain Bacteria; phylum Myxococcota_A; class Polyangia; order Polyangiales; family Polyangiaceae; genus PMG-095. Next base: position 9,447 of record DATLIL010001271.1, on the reverse strand, counting down.
GCTTGGCGATGGCCGCGATCTCGCGCATCTCTTCGGGGCCCATGCCGAGCGTCGTCGTGGCGGGCGTTCCAAAGCGCAGGCCGGACGTGTACCAGGGGCCGTTCACGTCGTCGGGCAGCGAGTTACGATTCAAGGTGACGCCGCACTCGCGCAGCGCCGACTCCGCCTGCCTGCCCGTGAGACCGAAGCTCTCGGCGACGTCGACCAGGAGCAGGTGATTGTCCGTGCCTCCGGTGAGCACGCTCTGGCCCTGGCTCTGGAAAGCCTCGGCCAGCGCCTGTGAGTTCTTCACGATGCGCGCCGCGTAGTCGCGGAACTCGGGCTTGTTGGCCTCGCGGAAGGCGACCGCCTTGGCGGCCATCACGTGCGGCAACGGTCCGCCCAGGATGGCCGGGCAACCCTTGTCGACGTACTCCGAGAACTCCTTCTTGCACAGCACCATGCCGCCGCGCGGCCCGCGCAGCGTCTTGTGCGTGGTGGTGGTCACGATGTGCGCGTGCGGCACCGGGTCGTAGTCGCCGGTAAAGACCTTGCCGGCGACGAGCCCGGCGAAGTGCGCCATGTCCACCATGAAAACGGCCCCGACCTCGTCGGCGAGCTCGCGCATCTTGGCGAAATTCAGCTTGCGCGAGTAGGCGCTGTAGCCGGCCAGCAGAATGAGCGGCTTGACCTCACGCAGCTGGGCGCGGAGCTGGTCGAGATCGATCAGCTTGGACTTGGCGTCGACGCGATAGCTGTAGGCGTCGAACAGGTGCCCGGACAGGTTGAAGCGGTAGCCGTGCGTGAGGTGCCCGCCCGAGTAGTAGTCGAGGCCGAGCAGCTTCTGGCCGTGCTCCGCGGCGCGCACGCGCTGCCACTGCTCGGACGAGAGCTTGGCTGCGTTCTCCTCGCCCATCTGGTCCTGCAGCGGCTTCTGCACGCGCGCGGCGAGGATGGCGGCGAAGGCGACCATGTTGGCGTCGGCGCCCGAGTGAGGCTGCACGTAAGCGTGCTCGGCGCCGAACAGCTCGCAGGCCAGGCTGGACGCCTCGGACTCGATGGCGTCGACGTTGTCGCAGCCGGCGTAGAAGCGGTGCTGGGGAAAGCCCTCGGCGTACTTGTCGGTGAGCAGGTTGCCCATCGCCAGCTGCACCGAGAGCGAGCTGTAGTTCTCGCTGGCGATGAGCTTCAGGTTCTGGCGCTGGTCACGGAGCTCCTGGACGATGGCCGCAGCGATGCTGGGTGACGTGACCGCGACCTGATCGAGCGACGCCAGGAACGCGGCGGTGCCCGGGTTGATGGGCTGGCCCCGCAGGCTTTCGAGGTAGCGGCTCAGGCGCGGGGCGGTACCAGATGGGCTCATAGCGGCCCGGGGTACGTGCACCCCAGCCCGCGGTCAACCCTCCGCTATCAATTGGGCTGGATGTAGTACTTCTGGTTGTTGTTGCCGTTGGTGGTGCAGCCCCACATGAAGATGTTGGTCCCGTCGGCGGAGTTGCCGCCGTTCAGGTCGACGCACTGCGTCTGGCCTGGAGCCGAGCGCCGGATCTCGTACTGACCGCCGCCGAGGCCGATCAGGTAGTAGCGCTGGGCGCCGCTGTTGTTGCAGGTCCACTGCCAGAGCTCCGCGGCGTTGGTCCAGTAGCCGTGGTCGACGTCGGCGCAGAAGGCAGTGCCGGCACGCCTGATCTCGTAGAGAGCGCCGTTGTTCGCCGGGCTCGTGTCACCGTCCAGGCCCTTGCGGGAGATGGTGAAGCGCTGGGCGCTGCTGTTGTTGCAGGTGTATTGCTGGATGTTGACGCCGTCACCCATCGTGCCACCAGCGACGTCCGCGCACTTGTTGGTGCCGACGTTCTTCAGGATGTAGTTGCCCTCCGCGATCATCGGCTGGATTCGCACCGACGTGACCTTGTCGTTCCAGTTCGTGTTGTCGATGCGGCCCATGGTCGTGTTCGTCAGGCAGGCCGTATCGCCCGTGACGACGTTGGCGTAGCCCGCGAAGTTGTCGTCGTTGTAGAGCACGGCCTGATAACCGGCCGCCACCTTGATCGAGGACAGTGCGTTGTCGGCGAGACCGAGAGAGGCCAGCGGGTAGTCACCGGGGCCCAGGTTCACGGCGGTGCCGGCATAGGGGCAGTCGGCGTAGAGCGTCGCGCCCGTGTTGCTACCGCCGACGACCTTGACCCAGTTGAGGTTGGGCAGCTGATCCGTACCGCTGAAAGGCTGCGGGTTCTTGTGCCAGACCAGGGCCAGGTTGTCGGAGCCGGTCTGCGTGGCCGTCACGTTGCAGGTGACGGTCTGCCAGGTCTGCCAGCCGCCGGTGACCGGCGCGCTGCAGGTGGCCATCAGCGGGCCGCCCTGGCTGCCCTTGCGCACCTCGATGTTGGCCGCGTACATGTTGCTGGCGACGCGCAGCTGGAACTGGGTGACGCCGCCGAAGTTGATCGGGCTGCCGTTGTTGTTGAGGATGATGTATTCGCCCTCACCGATGCCGGCCAGGTTCTGGCCGCCTTCCGAGCAGTTCTCGTTGAAGGTGATGCCGCCGTTACCGAGGTGGCTCTCGGCTTGCAGCGTGAACGACGAGGAGCAGGCCGCGCAGGGGCCACCGCAATCGACGCCCGTTTCACCCTGATTCTGGATGCCGTCGGCGCAGTTGGCGCAAGCTGCGCAGGAGCCGCCGCAGTCCACGCCGGTCTCGTTGCCGTTCTTCACGCCGTCACTGCACGAGATGCAGGGCGAGCAGGGGCCGCCGCAGTCGACGCCGGTCTCGGTCTGGTTCTTGACGCCGTCCGAGCAGGTGCCGCTGCCGCCGCCGGAGCCGGAGCTTCCGCCGGGGCAGTAGATGACCTCGAACTTGGTGTCAGCCACGCAGGTGCGCAGCGAGTCCGCGTCGTCGTAGGCGAAGCTGTAGACGGCCGGCGCCATGCTCTGCAGCCGGTTGACGTACTGCGTGTGCACCACCGCGTTCGGATCGGCCAGGCTGTTGCACATGTCGCTGGTGCCGCAGCCGTTGGCCCACGTGCACTGCAGTGGGGTGTTGTTCGGGTACGGCGTGGGGCAGCACATGTGCACCGCCGGCTCCTGGCCCTCGGGCATGCCGTAGCCCCACGGCGCAATGTAGTTCATCTTCTTGCACGGCGAGAGGCAGCCGACGATCTTGGTGCCATCCATGACGCGCAGGTTGACGCTCTGGTGATTGGGCCCCAGCCGGTCGCCCGTCGGGCACTGATCGAGGCTCAGGCCGGAGGCGTCGAGCGGCGTGCAATCGGCGCGCGGCGTGACGATCTTGGGAACCACCTTCATCGGCAGCGTGTAGCCGTCGACGAAGCTCGCGTTGTACCAGGTCAGGCACTCGCCGAGCTGGGAGAATGGGCTATTGCCGCACGCCATGCCACCCTGCCCGGGGCTGCCGTCGACCGGTCCGAAGGTACCCTCGAACTTCGACTCGATGGGCGGCTGACAACCACCCGCCGGGCAGGGCACGTCGATCGCCCCGCTCGTCGTCTTGAGCGGCATGGACATACCGGTCTTGCAGTTCGCGCCATTGGCGTCGCAGCCCGTTCGCGGCATGAAGCGCACGGCGGGGACATACCCGGCGGGGACAGTGTAATCGTACGATTTACCCGGATCGATCTTCGTCCTCTGCGAGTCGGGAATGACCGGGTTGCCGGTGCCTTCCTGGTGACCCATCCAGATCGGCTCGTTGCACTGGTTCGTGACGCGCAACCTGGTCGGCTGGCTGCCGGTGCCGCCACCGCCGCCGCTGGTGCCGCCGATGACCGGCCGCCACCAGTTGATGTTCGGCAGGCTGTTCCACTGCGAACCGCCTCTATACACGAGGTGGACGTTGTCGGTCCCGCTGAGCGCGGCGCCCGTGCTGCACGAGACCGTGGTCCAGTTCTGCCAGCCGCTGGTGTAGGGCGCGCTGCAGGTCGCGAGCAGGGTTCCCGTGGGGCTCCCGCGACGGAACTCGATGCTACCGGAGAAGTTATTGCTCGCCACGCGGGCGTCGAAGCTGGTGACGCCGTTCAGATCGACATTGTCGTACCGGGTCCACTCGCCGTCGCCTACGTCCTGCACGTTGCTGCCGCCCTCGCTGCAGGCTTCGGTGCCGGTGCCGCTGTTCTGGTTCCAGCTCTCGGCCTCGATGGTGCCGGTGCGGAGGCCGCCACCGCCGCCGCCTGTATGGGCCTCGACCTTCACCCAGTTGAGGTTCTGGCCGTCGCTCGTGTACTCGAAGCGCAGGGTGTGCTCACCCGCAGTGGCGAAGAACTCGTTGGTCGACTGGCTCTGCCAGTTCTGGCTGCCTCCCGTGCTCGACATCGTCTTGTTGCTGACGACACCGCCATCGAGCCGGATGTTGTAGCTGGCGCTCCCGACCCAAGACGCGCTGCGACTCGTGACCTTGTAGCTGCCCGTGGTCGGGATGTTGACGCGCCACTCCACCCAGTCACCTGGGTTGGCCCAGCCCATGTTCTTACCGCCGCCGGCGTCGGCCGTGTTTTCCAGGCCGCAGGGCGCCTCGCCCGAGTGCTGCGGGTTGGAGCAGCCGTCGTTGCCCTCGACCTCGAGGTTATTGGCAATGTTGCGCGCGACCGGGCCGCTGCCGCCGCCCGAGGGATAGAGCGCGAACAGGTTCTTGAGATCGCCGAGCGTCTGCCGGCAGTTGCGCTCGCCCTCGCCGTCGCAGAGGCCCCAGTACTCTTCGTTGAAGGTGAGGTCGGAGTGGGGGCCGACACCAGGCGCGATACCGCCCGCCTCGTGTGAACAGGGGTTACCCGCCTTCCACCAGCCGTCGGACCAGGAGAAGACGGTGCCGCCCACGATCTTGTGCCCCGCCTGGCCGCCGGCGCCCGTCTTGGCGTTATCCAGGATCTGCTTGAAGAGGTTGTTGTTGCCGTTGCGCTGCATGCCTTCGTCGACGCCGCCCGAGTTCTGGTTCCAGGCGTCGGAGCCGAACTCGCTCATGAAGAAGGGCTTGCCGCTGTACTGCGGGTGCAGGTTGAAAATGTTGTCGAGCGAGAGGTTGTTGTAGATCTGGTACGAGATGATATCGACGTTGCTGCCGTTGAACTCGCCCATCCGGTTGATGTCGGCGGTGTTGCCCCACGAGAGCGAGATCGGCTTGCTGGTGAGGGCGCGGATCTTGGTGGCGACGTACTTGGCGTGGTTGATCACGCCCGTCACGTCCCAGCCGTTGGTCCAGGCGCCGCCCGGATCCTTGGTGTAGAAATAGTTCCAGCGCACCTCGTTGCCGAGGCCGAGGGCGATCACCGCGGGGTGACCGGCGAGCATGGTGATGCGATCCTTGGCGGCCTGGGTGAAGTCGCCGGTCGACGGCTGGATACCGGAGCCGAGCGGGTTGCCGCCGCTGGTCGTGCCGGTCCAGGTCGAGTCGCCGGGCGCCGAGTGCACCGCCAGAATCACGCGGATGCCGTGATTGTAGAAGGAGTCGAGCTGACTCATCGTGATGTAGCCGTTCTCGGGCAGACCGGACTTGCCGCTGGTGAAGCCGTAAGTGCGAACGGTGTTGAAACCGTTGGCCTGCATCAGCGTCGCGTCGCCCTCGGCGCGGTTCCAGTTGTACTGGGTGTAGTACTCACAGGGCTCGCTCGGGTCCCAGTTCACGCCCTTCATCAGCCAGGCTTGGTTGTCGACGTACCAGACGTTGCCGGTGACGTGCGACTCCTCGTAGTCGGTCAGCGCCGACTGCACCTGACCGAGGTCGCCTTCGCCCTCGCTGCGGTTCTCGGCGATGCGCGGCGCCGACTGGCAGCCGGAGCTGACCAGGAGCGCGAGCGTTCCAAATACACCGAGCGTGAGGGCGAGCGCCCTCGGCCAATGCCTGGAGATCTTCGCAGTCGGTCGATGTGTGCTGCTATCTTCTAGCTTCGACATTGGCTAACTCCCGCTGGCTGGATGCACCGCGAGCGGAGTCCTGTTGCAACGGTCGTACCGGTAACAATACGTACGAAATTCAGGCTCAATTCGAGACCCCTCCCGTTCGCATTTGCGCAACTCGCGCAACGACGGACTGCGCAACGCGCGCGACACGCGCAAGTCAGTGCCGCTCTATGCCGGAACCGCTGCCACGACGCCTACCGCGCAAAAACGGCGCGACATTGCTGCCCCGCGCAATACTTCTACCTCCAACGAACTAGCTCGCGAGCACGCGCCCGGCGATGAGCTCGGCCAGCGCCATGCTGGCGGTGAAGGCCGGCGATACCGCGTTGAGCACGTGGGTCGAGCGAGGCCCGCTCTCGAGCACGAAGTCCATGACGAGGCGCATTTCCTCTTCGTCGACGAGTTGCGCGCGCACTCCGACCTTGGTGCTGCCCAGCAGGTCGTCGGCACCGAGCTCGGGCGCGAGCGCACGCACGGCCTCGACGAACGCGGCCTTGCGGTAGCGGTGCACCTCATCTCGCACCAGACGGCGCATGCCGCTCTGGTTCTTGAGCCACATCGTGGCCAGATCGCGCGCAAAGAAGGGCAATTCCGCGGGATCGGCGCCGGCGAGCCCGCGGTAGTTCTCGCGACCGAGCGCCGGGATTGCGGTCGGGCCCGCGTAGACGTCTCCGAAGACGCTGCGCGTCAGGTGGACGCCCAGGAACGGATTGTCGAGGTCGGGCGCGGGATAGATCGAGCCGCGGATCCTGACAGCGGCCTCAGCGCGCAGCGGCCGGTAGATGCCCTTGAACGGCAGGATGCGATAACGCAACCCGACGCCCAGGCCATGCGCGACCGCGTCGGCGTGAAGGCCAGCGCAGTTGATCAGGTGACCGAAATCCAGGCTGCGAGCCGACGTGCGCAGCGTCCCCGCGGCCGCATCGACTTGGCCGAGCGCTTCGCCGAGCGACAATGTCACTCCCCTGCCCTCGAGCTCGGCGGCGAGCTGGGCCAGCACTGCAGCAGAATCGATCACGGCCGTTTCGGGCGAGAGCAGCGCGAAGCCAACCGAATGCGCCAGGGGCTCGTGCTCGCCAAGCTCGTCCACGCTGAGCCGCCTGAGCACCACACCGTTCTTCAGCCCGCGTTCGTACAGCGCCTCGAGCGCCGGAACTTCGCGCTCGCTGCGTGCGACCACGACCTTGCCGGTCTTTTCGAGCTTGATGCCGTGCTCTGCGGCGTAGGCCTGCAAGCGCCGGGAGCCTTCGGCGCAGAGCTTGGCCTTGAGCGAGTCGGTGCCGTAGTAGAGCCCCGCGTGCAGCACGCCGCTGTTGCGTCCGCTGGCATGAGCGCCGAGCCGCGGCTCCTTGTCGAGCACCAGCAGTCGCTGCACACCTCTCAGTGCGAGCTCTCGCGCCACGGTGAGCCCGATGATGCCGGCGCCGGCAATGACCACGTCGTATGTCGCCATCGCGTCGACGCGACCATCACACGGCGATCTCCCGCAGTCGAGCGACCCTAGGCCCTGATCTCCGCTCGCGGCGCTGGGCCCCAGACCCGCCGCCCCGGCCGAATCACGGTCTCCGGCGGGTAGTGGCTCTTGACGAAGGCGAGCGCGATCTCGGCCACCTCCTCCCATCCGCTGTCGATGGTCAGCGAGTGACAGCGCGTGGGGAGCCCACGAATTTCGGTCGGCGCCACGTTGCGCTTTTGACGCTTGTAGGCGGCGTTGGAGATGGCCCACGGAACGATGTGGTCCTGCTCGCCGGCGATGAACAAGAGCGGCCCGCGCTCGGGGTTCTTGGTGTCTACTTTCGCCTCGGTGCCGGGATGGAGATTGGCCGTGGCGGACTGAAACACCGCGACCCCGGAGGCCGCGACGGCGTACTCGTCGTAGAGCTCGCGCGCCTCTTCCTCGCTGACGGCGTTGGCGAAGGCGTAGCGAAATTGCTCGAAGGTCAACGGCACCCCGCGGTGATAGTTGGCTGGGTTGCCGAGCACCGGGAAGGCCGACTTGATCGTCGAGAAGGGCAGCGGCAGCACGCCCCGGAATGGCGCCGGGTCGATGGCGACGGTGGCCATCGACAGCCCCATGCCGGCCAGCTTCTGCGCGATCAGCCCGCCGAAAGAATGCCCGACGATGGCCGGCGGTTTCTTCAGCAGACGGATGACGTCGGCGATGTGCTCGGTCACCTGAAGCAAGCGCTTGTCGGCGAACAGCTCCGGGTGCCGCCGCGCCTCCTCGACCGTCTCGGGGTCGTCCGGCCAGCTCGGCGCGATGGCCAGGTAGCCACTGGCCTCGAACAGGCGTCGCCAGCGCTCCCAGCTGCTGGGAAGCAGCCAGAGCCCGTGCACGAACACGATCGGCGCCCCCTGCCCGGCATTCGCTCGTTCGACCTCACGTTGTTCTCGCGGCGTGAGGACGCTCCCTGTCGCTCCGCTCGTCGAATAGCTCTGGCTCATCACGAACTCCTTGCGCGCTAGTGAGCTCGCATACCCCGTGCCAGCAGGGCCGACTCGAATCTTGCTCGGGCGCGGGGCCCGCGGAGGCCAATCGGAGTCAGTGTGGCTGCCGCGCCCGGGTCGAGGTTGCAGTCGCGGATGAGGTCGGCAACCATGGCGCCCCCAACAAGGAGTCACCCGATGCGCTTTCACGCTCTTGGCCGGATCACCTTTGTCGCGTTGGTTTCGTTCGTTTCGCTGGCCGCGGCCGGATGCGGAGACGACGACGACGACGGGGGAGCCGCCGTCCTCGAGTGTGACGGGACGTGCTCGTGCGACCCACAGACCCGGACCTGCTCTTGCTCGGGCGGCACGGACTGCACGCTGGTCGGCGAAGGCAACGTCACCTTCACCTGCGACGGCAACGCCAGCTGCGGCCTGACCTGCACCGAAGACTGCAACATCGTCTGCCCGGGCACGACGGGTTGCGTCGCCGACTCGGGAGCGCGGGCGCGCTTCGAATGCCAGGGCAACGCTTCCTGCGAGTTCACCTGCCACGCCGACTGCTCCGTTCACTGCGGCGGCACCTCGGAGTGCCTGGTCACCTGCGAGGACATGGACGCCTGCGATCTGTCGGACTGCCGCGGCAGCACTGATTGCGGCGGCGGCGTCTTTGCCTGCGGCCGGGACTGCCCCTGATTTTGCGCAATAACCCCCCTCGTCATCCCCGGGGATCCGCCCTAGGTTCCCCGGCACGTTAGGAGAACGGCTCATGAAGATCGGCGTACTCGGAACTGGAATCGTCGGCCAAACCATCGCCAGCAAGCTCGTTGCCCTGGGGCACGACGTGAAGATGGGCTCGCGCAGCGCGGGCGGCGAAAAGGCTACGGAGTGGGTGAAGAAAGCGGGCGCCAAGGCCTCGGAAGGGACCTTTGCCGACGCGGCGAGCTTCGGCGAGCTGGTCTTCAACTGCACGAGCGGCGCGGGCTCGCTCGAGGCGCTGCGCGCGGCCGGCGCGAAGAACCTCGAGGGCAAGGTGTTGATCGACATCGCCAACCCCCTGGATTTCTCCAAGGGCATGCCGCCCACGCTGTTCAGCGGCAACACGGACTCGCTGGGCGAGGCCGCTCAGCGCGAGCT
>DATLIL010001270.1:0-1771 GCA_035539475.1 Polyangiaceae bacterium | reverse complement strand
GCGACGAGCTCCTGATCTCCGCCGACGCCGCGGACACCTGCAAAGGTGACTCGGGTGGGCCCGTGTTCCTGCCCGTGAGCGATGATTCCGGCGAATCGGCGCTTCGGCTCGCCGCCGTGACCTCGGCGGGGACGTCGCCCGTCTGCGGCCAAGGTGTCGCGCACTACGTCAACCTGGCCCGGAAGGTCGACTGGCTGGAGGAGTCGTCGGGTCTCGACGTGACACCCTGTTTCGACCACGGCGTCTGGGCACCGACGCCGGAGTGCCTGTCGGAGTCTTGCGGTGCTGCCTGGCAGGGCCAGCTGGACGTCGAGCCCCCAGTAGTAGCCTTCTCGGTGCCCCAGGAGTCTCGGGTCGAGCGGACGCTGGACGGCGCCGAGTCGTACTACGAGACGCCAATAGAAGTCGTCGCGGATGACGATGGAACCGGAGTCGAGCGGGTCACCATCACCTTGCGAGACGCCCACGGAACCTTCTTGATGCAGCGCGTGGACGAAGTGCCGCCCTACGCTCTTTCGAACCTGCGGCTACCGCTGGGCGCCTACGTGCTCGAAGCAATGGCCCAGGACTTCTCACAGCAGTCCGTCACTGCGCAGGTGGAGTTCGAGATCACGGATGGCACCGTCGCGGCCCCGCAGACGGGAGGCGGCTGCTCCGCTACACCCCGCCAGCGCAGTCATCGAGGCGACGGCCACCTTGCCTTGTTGTTCGGGTTCCTGTTGCGCAGGCGCCGAAGGGCAAGGCTGCCACAGCGGCACTGAGTGGAGATGCGCACCCTGCGGAGTATCGCGCCAGGCCTGAAGCCGCGATCGAAGGGATAGTTATGCGTACAGCGTGTTCGCTCCGCCCCGTCCCCGCCGTGTGCTCTTTGCTTCGCTGGCTCTGCTGCTCGGGCTGACCCTGTATTCCTCGCGAGCTCGAGCGGATGATTTCCATTACCGCCCGGAGTGGCGGAAGTTCGGCGCGGTGGACTACGTCGCCACCGGGGCCACCGTGGCTGCGCTCGTGACGCTCGAGTTCAGCCAGGGCGAGCCCACCTACGCCACGTGGACGAGCCCCGTGCCCTTGATGGATGTGCCGGTGCGTGACGCCATCGTCGCAGACAGCAGGGATGCCCGCGAGCGGGCCACGCTCTACAGCGACTGGCTGTGGCACGGGCTCGCCATCTTTCCATTCGTCGACGTCACGCTGACGCCGCTGAACAGAGGAGCGGACGGGGCGGCGATCTGGCAACTGTCCATGATCAACGTGCAGGCATTCGCCACGGCCGGCCTGCTCGTGCGCATCCCGCAGAAGTGGCTCGGGCGCACGCGGCCGACGGTGATCGGCTGCGACGAGGATCCCGACTACTCGAGTCAGTGCAAGAGCACGATCCGCTTCGCCAGCTTTCCCGGCGGCCATTTCGCGGCGGCGACGACCGGCGCCGGTCTGACCTGCGCCCATCACTTGCACGGCCGGCTCTACGGAGGCTCGGGCGACATCATCGCTTGTGGCAGCACGCTCGGAGCGGCGGGCCTCGTTGGTTACTTGCGCCTGTACGCCGACGAACACTGGCTGAGCGATCAGCTCGTCGCCGGAGCCATGGGCCTCTTCTCGGGCTACGTGATGCCCACGCTGCTCTACTATCGTCCGTTCTGGCGAAGCGCGCCCAAACCGGCAAAGGCGGCCCAGGTGCAAGCTGGAACGCTGAGCTGGACACTCGCTCCTCAAATCACGCCGGACACGCTGGGTATATCGCTGCTGCTGCTCGAAGCACGGTGAAGCGAGCGTT
>DATLIL010001269.1:0-7007 GCA_035539475.1 Polyangiaceae bacterium | reverse complement strand
ATCGTTGCTACATTCCGTCCATTGCACGGGCCCGACGAACGAGCTTTATTCGAGTGATGGGACAAGGGAAAAGCAAGCTGGTGGCGAGGTTGATGGCGGGGATCTGCCTGGTGAGCGCGGTGCTCGCGGCGTGCGGCGACGGCGAGGACACCAGCGATTGCGCATCGGGATTCAAGCGTTGTGACGGCGACTGCGTGGCGGACAACTTGCCCGAGTTCGGCTGCGCCGACGCCAGCTGCCGGCCCTGCGCGCTCAATCATGCTCAGGCTAGTTGTGGCGACTCGGGAGCGTGCAGCATCGCCGCGTGTGAACCCGGTTTTGGAGACTGCAACAATAGCGCCCAGGACGGCTGTGAAGTCGACGTCAGGAGCGACGTCGAAAACTGCGCCATCCGCACCTGCGCCACCGGTTTCGCCGACGAGGACGATATCAGGACCAACGGCTGCGAGACTGAGGTCGAAGGCTCGGCTGGAGCTGGAGGCGCACCAGGGGGCGCCGGCGCTTCGGGCGCAGGTGGCGAGCATGAAGCGGGCGGCACGAACGGAGCCGGCGGCTCGCCGTAGCTAGAACGTCCCGCCCACGCTCAGCGTCAGGATCACGGCGATGGTGTCGTCGGGCTCGAGGCCGCCCCAGGTGAACTCTTTCAAATCGGTTTTGACGAGGTCGAGGCTCACCGCGCTCTGGAGCTCGAGCAGCATGCCCGCCAGACGGTCGTCGGGCTTGCCCTCCTGGGTCGCCAGCAGGCGCCCGCCGACGAGGTAGGTGTTGAGCGGCGAGAGCTCGCGGTCACCCGTCCAGTACTGGCCGCGGGGGCCGTCCTCGGGCTCGCCACCGGTGTAGTCGTCGCTCCAGAAGAGCGCGCCCGTCTGCGTGTAGAAGCGGCCGTGCACGAACAAGCGCAGCCAGCTCGTCATGTACTTCTCGGCCTCGAGCTCGTAGGTCTGGCCGACGACGTCCCAGGTGTCGCGGTAGATACGGGCCGAGGCACCGAGGGCCGCGCGCAAGCCGCGCAGGTAGTAGCGTCCGCGCAGCGCCACGGCGCCGCGCGCGCGATTTTCCGGGTGGTTCTCGAGCGCCTGGTCGCCGTTCGGAGCGATCACGACCGAGCGGTACGGATTGGCGAGAAAGCCGTTCTGCAGCGAGCCGGTGAGCACGAGCTGAGTGTTGAAGACGGGCGTCCAGCTCTGCGTCCAGGCTGCCTGCAGGGTGTCGATGTTGACGTCGCGCTTGCCGTGGTCCTCGTCGGACGTAAAACAGCCGGTCGACGTGTCGAGCGCCACGCGAGTGGTGGGCGGCGTCGCGTCGGTGAACGCCGAGGTGCAGGTCTCGTCGAAGCCGCGAGCGTAAGACAGCTCGAGCTCGGTGTTGCGCTGCAAGAACTCCGTGCCTGCGCTCACGGCGATCGAGTGCGAGCGGTAGTCGGACTCCGTGCCGTAGGCGTAGGTGGCCGAGAGCGACGTGGCGTCGCGCGTGATGGCGAAGCCGCCGCTACCCACGTGGCGTACGTCCTCGAACGAGGTCGCCGACGAGACGATGTCGACCGGCGAGAGCGCGCCGCCCTTGATCGACTCGCTCGCCCCCGTGACGATGTCGGCCTCATAGCCGGCATTGATGCGAATGGCTTCGGTGACGTTCACGCCCAGGCCCACCCCGGGCGCCACGACCGTGAGCGGGCTCGTGGCCGAGCCTTCATGGAAGAGCGTGGCGCGCACCTTGGCGTCGACGACCTGAGCCTGGGCGGCGGCGGCGGTCAGCAAGAGCAAGCCCGCGCCGAGAACGGAGCGCGTCTTCAGTTGCAGCCGCAACCTCCGCCCTTGACCGAGCTGCCGCCATAGGACCCTTCACGGTTCTCGAGCACGTGGTCACGCGCTTCCTGATCGCCGGCCTCGTCCTGATACTGCATGACGGGGTCCGCGAGCACCGCGCGCTGCTCCGGGCGGACGGTGGCGCAACCAGCCCCGATGAGCCCGAACAGCGCCGGGCCGAGCACGCTCAGGGAAAGCTTTTCCAGCATCTTCATCGCGTCATCTCCGGGCTCAGAAATAGGTGCCGAGACCGCCGATGTAACTCTGCACGTTCTCGTAGTCATCCTCGGTGAACAGGGCGATGTTCGTGGCCTCGAGTCGGAACAGGATACGCAGGCGCAGCGAGATGAGCAGGCCGCCACCGGCGCGCGCGTGGAACCAGGACCGGTCGCTCTGCACGAACTCGTCCTTGGGGTCTTCGTGAACGCCGCCGACGCCCATCGTGACGTACGGCGCGATGGCCCAGTCCGGTGCCAGGTTGAGTGTCCCGGCCAGGCCGTAGACCATGCGCCGGCTGTCGGGCTCGAGCGCGAGCCCGACGTAGGGCTCTAGCGCGATGGCGGGAGCGAGCACCAGCGCCGGCCGCACCTCGGCGTAGCCGTCGAGGTCGTAGACGCCGCCGAGCAAAGCGAACCCGCCGTGCGCCTCCTGCAGGGCCGGCGGGGCGAAGAGGCCGGGCCGACCCGGCGCTCCTTCCTCGTTCTCACTGGCGCTGACGGCCTCGACCGTGTCGCCCAGCACGAAGGCCGTACGACCGTCGGGCAACAAGATTTGCAGCCAGAAGGCGCTGGTCTCGCGCTGCTCGATGACGAAGCTCTCGCCGCGCCGCGCCCGCATGATCACGCGGTGCGAGACGCCGGGGCCGGAGCGCAGCTCGGTCTCGGCGACGATCACGCGAGCAAAGGCCTCCCCCTCTTCCGCGGCGTGAGCGGCCACGGGCGCGAGCAGCGCGGCGAAAACGGCGGCGGGCAGGAGGTGCTTGCTCATTGACTCGAAAATCGCGTCGCCCACTGGCGGATGATGTCGGCTTCTGCGCTGTCGCTCGCGAAGATCTGCCGCGGGTGCGGCGCGTTGCGCAGCGGCTTTTGCAGCAGCGGAGCGATCTCCGGATCGCGCTTCATGCGTGCCTGTGAGGTCTGATAGTTCTGGCGCGCTGCCTCCGTCACCGTGCCGGGCGCGACCACGTTGCCGTTGCAGGTGCTGGCCACCAGCGGCATGTAGTCGGTGAGTCGGTAGCTCGTCACGTTGTAGTGGCAGCCGCCCGAGGCATCACCCGCCGCGGCGTCACCAGGACCACAGCGGGAATTGAAGAGCACCGGCTCGACCTGACAATAGAAGTACGAATCGTCGAAGACGACGTCTGCGACGTTGAAGTCGGTGCCCGGATCGACCGTGGTGGGCAGCAGGCCCTCTTCGCCGCAGCCAGAAATCATGAGCGCAACGAGCGACGTGCCGAGCGCGCGGATCAAGCTCACCTTTCGCACGCTAGCCTCTGCATGTGCGATTTTCCATCACACGCGAGCCCACGGCACACATCGCCATTCCGTCCCGACCTGACCGGCTGGTCGAGCAGAGGGCCGTGATCTGCCTGATTCGTGGAGGTCGATGGGTGTGTGCCTGCGAAGCCCTCCCCGGCCTGCCTACCTAAATAAGCACCTCGTGATGGAACCTCTTGCTGTCGCCGGCGAGGGTCGGCTAACTCTTTGCCCTCACGCCAGTGATTGTGGCACCTTCACCGACAGCTGCTTACCTTCTCCTACCTTCTTCTAGCCGATCAACCTTCGTTCGTATCGCCCGGAGATCAGTATGAAGCTCAACCCCTGGTACCTCATCGCTGCGATCCCTTTTGCTCTGCTCGCCACACGCGGTGAGTACGGCGCGCAGCTGACGCTTCTCGGGGTCACCATGGGCATCTTCTTCGGCACCCTGTCGCTGCGCCGCCCCGCCGCCGGCGACGCCACCAGCACGAACCACTGAGCCGTTGGCGAAAGCCCAGCCCGCACCCCGGCTCAAGCGGCTCGAAGATTTCTCGCTTCACGAGCTGGAAGCGCTCAGGCTCATTCTCACGGGCGGCTCCGTCATCGATTGGCATCGTCTGAATCTGACGAGCGTCGAGGCAGCGCGGAAGTTCCTGGAGAACCACGATCTCCAGCTCGACGACGCCAAGGACCTGGCCTTCACGGAGCACGTGAAGAAAGAGGCGATCAGCTACCTGCGTCGCCACTTCAAGTTCGCCATTCCCAAGCCGATCGAGCGCGCGCCGATCGACGAGCTCCTGGTCGTGGCTTCCAGCCGCGGCCACCGCCAGCTCTGTGCCTGTACGGTGCTGAAAACCGTGCAGATCATCAATCACATGTCCGGGCGCGAGCTGCTCTTTCGCCTGCCCGTCAGCGATCGCGACCTCTTTCACCTGGTCGAAGAGAAGGTCTATCGCGTGGTCGGGACCATGCTGAGCGAGGGCTTCCCGATCACCGAGTTCATCGGCGGTCGCAAGAACCTGGACTCCACGTTCACCAAGCTCCTGTCCAAGCCGGAGGCCACGGCCGCAGCCCTCTACGACAAGCTGCGCTTCCGCATCGTCACCCGCACGCTGGACGACATCTTGCCGGTGGTCCTTTACCTGACCGAGCAGCTCTTTCCGTTCAACTACGTGGTGCCACGCCAGAGCACCAACACGATCTTCAGCTTTCGTAACTACTGCGAGCAGAACCCCGCCCTGGCCAAGCTGGTGGCTGCCCTGGAAAACGACCGCAGCGAGGCCCAGCTGCTCGGGGACAATCGCTTCAGCGCCTCGAGCTACCGCGTGATCCAGTTCGTGACCGAGGTGCCGGTTCGGGTCCCCCCTCACCTGATGGAGCTCGCCCCGGCGGGCTCCGAGAACCTGGGCCCCCTGGTCTACATGCTGTGCGAGTTCCAGGTGCTGGACGCCGAGAGCGAGGCCAGCAACGAGACGGGCGAGGCCAGCCACGACGCCTACAAGCGCCGACAGCGCGGGGCCGTGTTGCGACGCCTCAGGCTCGGCGCACGGACTCGGACCAGCTAAAAATCCGCGCGTGGGGCCCTCCGCCGTCCTTGGCTCCTGCTCTCCGATGAGCTACGAGCCTCCCCCATGCGCCTGCACAGCGCCAAAGTCCCACAGATTGCCACCGAGATGGTCGACGCCCTGGTCAAGGGCGGAGACATCGAGACCGAGTCACCCAACGAGGTGAAGGCCGACATCGAGGCCGTGCTCAACCAGTACATCCGCGACGAGCAGGATGTGAGCGATAAGGCCAAGGACTTCCTGGCCCAACGCGGCATGGGTCCGAACGAAATCAACCGCATCAAGAAGCTGATGGCGGACGAGCGCAAGATCAAGATCGGCGAGGATGCGATCGACTATCTGCTCGATCAGCTGGTCGAGATGCTGATGCACTCCGGCAACGTCGAGGAGGTCTTCGCCGAGGACTACGTGCTCCGGCGCAAGATGCGCGATCCGCTGCGCAAGCAACTCGGCGAGGAGCAGGACCTGCAAGCCGAGGTGCGTGAACGCCTGAAGCACGTGCAGGAAGGCACCGCGCTCTGGGAAGTGGAGTACCGGCGCACGCTGGAAGATATCAAGCGCCGCAAAGGGCTCTGAGTCGCCCATGCGCTCGATGACCGGCTTCGGCGTCGGCGACGGCGCGCTCGGGGATGGTCGGCTGACGCTGGAGCTGCGCGCGCTCAATCATCGCTTCCTGGAAGTGCGGGTTCGGCTTCCGAACGAGCTCCAGGAGCACGGCTTCTTCGTCGAGCAACTGGCCCGCGAACGGCTCTCGCGCGGGCGCTTCGAGATCGGCGTGCGGCTGTCGGGGCCGGCGCTGCCTCGGCCGCATTTTTCGGTGGAGCGAGCCCGCGCCCTCTATCAGGGACTGAAGCAGCTGGCGCAGGAGCTCGCCCCGGGGACCGAGGTGCCGGTCAGCGTCGTCACGTCGATGCCGGAGCTCTTGCTGGAGCCCGCGCCCGCCTCGACTGACGCTCCGCGCAATGCGCTGACGCAGGCCTTCGAGTCTGCGCTCATTCGCCTGGACGAGATGCGCCTGCGCGAGGGTGCGGCGCTGGAGCGTGTGCTGCGCTCGCACCTGGCACTGTGCCGCGAGTACACCGGGTCGATCGCAGCGCAGAGCGAGCACGCCGTGGAGCAGAGCCGCGCCAGGCTGCGCGAACGCATCGAACGGCTGCTGCCTAGCGGTACCAATCTGGACAGCCCGCGCCTCGAGACCGAGGTGGCGCTGCTCGCCGAACGTGCCGACATCGCCGAGGAGCTGGCCAGACTCGCCAGCCATTTCGACCAGTTCGAACATTTGCTGGCGGCAGCCGAGCCGATCGGCCGGCGGCTGGAGTTTCTGCTACAAGAGATGACGCGGGAGGCCAATACCATCGGCTCCAAGAGCCAGGACGCCAAGCTCGCTCACCTCGTTGTCGCCATGAAGGCCGAAATCGAACGCATCCGAGAGCAGGTGCAAAATGTCGAATGACGAGCCGCTGCTCCTGATCGTCTCGTCGCCTTCCGGCGCTGGCAAGACCACCCTCACCGCGCGCTTGCGCCAGGCCGTCCCAGGCATCCAGTTCAGCGTCTCGCACACCACGCGGCGGCCGCGCAACGGCGAGCAGGACGGCCGCGAGTACCACTTCGTGACGCGCGATCGCTTCGTCGAGCTGATCGAGGCCGACGCCTTCCTGGAGTGGGCCGAGGTGCACGGCAACCTGTACGGCACCAGCAGGGCCGAGATCGAGCGGCGCCGCGGCGACCGCGGCATCGTGTTCGACATCGACCACCAGGGCGCGCGGCAGATCAAGTGCGCGGCGCCCGACGCGGTGGCGGTGTTCATCTTGCCCCCCAGCATGACGGTGCTGGAGCAGCGCTTGCGCGGCCGCGCCAGTGAGGACGAGGAAACCGTCCAGCGCCGCTTCAGCGTGGCCAAGCGCGAGATCGAGCATTACGGCCTGTTCGACTACGTGCTGGTCAACGCAGAGCTCGAGGAAGCGACCCGAAAGTTGATTTCGATTTTTTTGGCCGAAGAATGTCGACGGAGCCGCGTGGCCGCGCTAGCCGAGCAGTTCCTGGCCGAAGGCCGCCTGCGCTCTCCCAAATCCTGAAAGCTCTCCCATGACTTATCCGACCCGAAGCAAAGAAACCGCTGACCACGTCTTGATCGTCGGGTCCATGGCCTTCGATGATTT
>DATLIL010001268.1:0-3268 GCA_035539475.1 Polyangiaceae bacterium | reverse complement strand
CTTCATCACGTAGTCGAAGAGGACCTTGATGCCGTGACCGTTGGCGCTCTCTGCTGCATGTGCGGTCGTTATCAGATCTTTCAAGTCCTGCGCGCCGCCGATGCGCGATTCGACGGCCGGCGCCGGCGACGGTGCAGCCAGCGTGTAGTCGATGTTGGCAGGCGACGGCCAGTAGCCGTGAAAGCCAGAATAGAGGTGAGTGTCCTCGGCCGGGTTGATGGCGGCACCGGACGAATTGCGATTCTCGTAGGGAGCCGTCAGCCACAGCGCCGTGACGCCCAGTTCGGCCAGGTAGGGCAGCTTGCTGGTCAGTCCTGGCAAGTCGCCGCCCTCGTACTGAGCACTCGGTCCAGAAGCAGCGTTCCCCTCGCTCGCGCCGTTGACGGCGCTCGCGCTGCCGTCGGAATCGTAGAAGCGATCGGTGAGCACGAAGTACATGACCGTGTCCCGCCAATCGAAGTCCGCGGCGTCGCAGCTGCTCGGAGTAACGACCCCGCCGCTGCCGCCGTTACCGCCGCCGCCCGGAGTCACGTAGACGCCGCCTGCGACTCCGGAGCTCGAACCGGCACTGCCCGCCGCCGAGCAGGCGCCCGCGCCGGTGGCGCCGCAGCCGGGTGTGGCATAGCCGCGATTGCCGCTGCCATAGTCCGGATAGGTGTTGTTCGCGCTGGCAGCATCATCGCTACCGCAGGCACTGGCGCTGGCCGCGATGAGTAGAAGTGGAATCGAGCTTCGGAGTCGGTACGGATGCATCGGTTCTCCCCGGCACATCTCACGCCGAGACGGCGCGAGTAGCGCGGACTAGCGCAAGAGCCGTGCCGCAGCGCTTTCGGCCTTCCTGGTCCAGGCGTCGTGCTCGCGCCGCTGATCAGCAGCGCAACGTTCTGCACCGAGTGCAAATCCTTTCACCCGCGAAACGCGGCCTGCGGAGGAATCGCCGCGTGAGCTCAGGCACGCGCCGTGCAGTGGCGCTCCACCCACGTGAGAAGCATCTCGAATTCAATCCTCGTGGGTGTCGGCTGTGGCGCACTCATGTTTTCAGCGGTGTCGCAGGCGCAGGAGAAGGCCGGCGCCCGAGAGCAGGACGAGACACCCCGCTTCGTTTTCGGATCCTATGGCCGGGTCCGCGCAGCCAGCGACCTCGCGGGACATAGCGGCAGAAGCACGAACATCGTGAGTCACGGCACGCGCTACGATCTCGGCAACTACGCCGAGCTCGAGCTTCGCCGCGAAGAGAACCCTGCCGAGCTCGAGCTCCGCATCGTGGCGACCGTGGCGACGGCCGGCGACTTCTTTCACTACGACGCCACGTTCGAGGACGCCTTCGCCGTGCGCAACCTGTTCGCAGAGGTGCGCGGCGCCTTCGTCCCGGGGCTCACGCTGTGGGCCGGCTCGCGCATGGTGCGCGGCGACGACATCTACCTCCTGGACTTTTGGCCGCTGGACAATCTGAACCTGATCGGCGGCGGCACCAGCTACGAAGAGGGCCCGATCCAGCTCAAGCTTCACGCTGGCCTGGCGCGACCAGACGACCCCTTTTACCTGCAGCGCGTCGAGGTGCCGCCACCGCGCGGCTTCGAGCCCGTGACGCTCGATCTGCTCGACCGACCACGCGCCGTCGCGGCGCTGAAAGGCACCTGGTGGCCGCTCGGCCGCGCCACCGCACGAGGCATGAAGCTGATCGGCTACGGCGAGGGTCACCATTTGCCGAGCGGCGTGCGCGAAGTCGACGTCGCCAGCCTGGAGAGCTTGCCCTCGGCCTCGGGCACCGCGATCGGCCTGCAGCTGGGCGGCTACTGGGACGACCCAGCCGCCTTCAGCAACCTGTTCTTGCGCTGTTCCTTCGGTCTCGCGGCGTACGATCCACTAGCCGGGCCGGAGCTGATCGGGCGCCTGCCGCCGACGGACGACGCGTCGGCCTGCCAGGTAGGGCTCTCCGCCAATCTCGAGTACGGCCCCGTCGCATTGCAAGCCGGCGCCTACTACCGACGATCGCGTGATCCCAGCGCCAACGTGCGCACGGGCGGACTGATGGACGAGGGCGTGATCGACGTCAGACCACAGGTCTACTTCGGACAACGCGCCGGTCTGGCCTTCGACGCCAGCTACCAGGCACTCGAAGCGCGCACGCTCGACGAGGCGACCGGGGAAGCAGTGGGCGGCTCGGTCACCAAGCTGGCGCTGATCCCATTCTATTCACCGCACGGGCGCGGCAGCTACACCAGACCTCATCTGCAGCTGACCTACGCGCTCTCTCTGCGCGACGAGCGGGCGCAGCGCTTGTATCCGGAGGCCGATCGACGTTCGCGTTCGTCACACGAACATTTTCTAGCCATAGGAGCCGAGTGGTGGTTCGACAGCAGCAGCTACTGAAATGGGCTTGCGCGGCGCTGCTCAGCGCCGGTTGTGCGGGCAATCAGGTCGAAGACGAGGACTTCGAGCTACAGACACACGTTCGCGATTGGCGCGACGAAATCATCTACCAGCTCATGACCGATCGCTTCGCCAACGGCGATCGCGCCAATGACTACCGGGTCGACTCGACGGCGCTCGCGCGCTACCAGGGCGGCGACTACCAGGGCATCGTCGAGCACCTCGACTATCTCGAAGAGCTTGGCGTGACCGCGCTGTGGATCAGCCCGATCATCAAGAACGTCGACCACGACGCCGGCTTCGACGCCTATCACGGCTACTGGGCCGTCGACCTGAACAGCCTCAACCCGCATTTCGGCGATCTGTACGAGCTTCGCGAGATGGTCTCGGCCGCGCACGATCGCGGCATGAAGGTGATCCTGGACATCGTCACCAATCACCTGGGGCAGGTCTTCTATTACGACATCAACAACAACGGACAGCCCGACGAGTGGCTCTCGGGCAGCGGCGCGCCGATGGCGGGCAGCAGCGGCAGCTCGACCCACGGAGCTCTGGCGCGCACCACGGAGTACGATCCCGACTACGATCCGCGGGGCATCCAGTCGTTCACCTCGCTCGGCGAGTCCGGCGCGGCGCCGATTCGCTTCTTCGACATGCCGGAGATCTTCCGCGTGCCGCCCAGCCCGGAGATCTTTCGCAATCCGAGCGTCTACAACCGCCGCGGCCGGGTCACCGACTGGAACGTGCGCGAGCAGGTGTTGCTCGGCGACTTCCCCGGTGGCCTGAAGGACATCGACACCACGATCCCGGAAGTGCGCGAGGTGATGATCGAGGCTTACACCAACTGGATCCTCAAGACCGACATCGACGGCTTCCGCATCGATACGTTGAAGCA
>DATLIL010001267.1:0-3355 GCA_035539475.1 Polyangiaceae bacterium | reverse complement strand
CAGAGTATCTGTGCGCCTTCGAATCGCAAGTGCGGCACCACACGTGAACAGCCATGCAGCGGCGAGCCAGGCGTCGGTGGTGTGTGACGGCACCGAACGGCAGGCGCATCCGCTGCTCTTGACCAGTGGTGCCGGTCGCGTTTTCGCTGGTTCCGCGGCCTCGCGCTCGACGAGCTCGGGACGTGACCAGCCCGAGAAATTACCCGCCAGATCGAAGACGCCGAATTGGGCTGTGACCCTTGGAGCAGGTACACGCGGCCGCTGGCACGGGCGTCGCGAGCACACCGAGCAGCATGCCCAGCACGACACCGCCTGCTCTACCGCCTCGCCTCACACCGTGAGACTAGGACCTATCCCCAATCGGGGTCGAGCGCAGCGAGGTCTGCCAGGGTCAGCGGATGGTAGGGCGGGCGCGGCGTGATGCCCTGTCCGGGGTCGCCGCCGCGTTCGGCGAGCAAGCGGGCGCAGGGCACGAGGCACCATTTTCCCTGGCACCAGCCGGTGCCGAAGCCCGTGTAACGCTTGAGCGATTCGATGTCGCGGTGGCCCATCTCGATGGCACGCTCGACGTCGTGGAGCGTCACGTCCTCGCAGCGGCAGGCCAGGACCTTCATCAGCCTCCGCCGGGGGCGAGCTCTTCACAGAAGCCGGCGTGAGCGCCGGTGGGACGCCCCTGCGAGTAGGTGACCTCACACGGCAGCGGCGTGGACAGGCTCAGCGCGACGTCGATCGGCAGCGCCGAGTCCCACTCGCGCGGGCCGTCGAAGCGCGCGCGGATGACGCCCTTCTCGTCGATGAACCAGGTCTCGGGGAACAGCTTGGTGCCGTAGGTGTCGGTCACCACGGTGGCCTCGGGGTCGATCAACACCTCGAAGGGCGGCTCGCCGTTGCCGCCGAGGATGGCCTTGAGCGTCTCGCGTGCGTCCTCGGCGCTCTCGTCGGTGGTGATCGTGACGAGCACGACGTTGGGGTGCCGCATCAGCGCCTTGCCCAGGCTGACCAGTGACGGCATCTCCTCCAGGCACGGCCGGCACGTCTTGGTCCAGAAGTTCAGGATCACGACCTTGCCGCGGTAGTCGGAGAGCTTCTTCTTCTTGCCGTCGCGCATCGACGTCAGCTCGAAGTCGGGCGCCTGGCGATTGCGTGCGGCGTAGTTGGGCTTGAGCGCGCAGAGCGCCGAGCAGGCGTGCCGGGACTCGCCGTCCTTGGCCGTGGCGACGAAGCCGTAGACGCCGAAGGCGGCGAGCACGATGACGATGACCTGTGCGAGCTGGGCGATCTTCACGGCAGGGCCGAGGATGTACCACGGATGGCGCCTGCGGGTGAGGCACGGCCGAAATCGCGCAGTAGCGCGGCGCCTATCGAAACGGCTATCCTGAAGCCCAATGGCGCTGAAGAATGCGCTTTTGCTGGCGAGCATCGCCGGACTGGTCTGGTCCGGCTGCGGCGGAACGTCGACCTCCGACGACGATGACGGAGTCGGCGGCTCCTCGTCGGGCAGCAGCGGCAAGAGCGCGGGCGGCGCCGGCAACGTGAGCGGCAAGGGCGGCAACGCGAGTGGCGGCAGCGGCACTGCTGGTAAAGGCGGCTCGGCGAGCGGCGGTGAACCAGGCGACGCGGGCGCTCCGAACAGCAGCGGGAGCGGCGGCAGCGCGGGCAGTCCTCCCGATCCGTCGTCTTGCAGCGAGCCCTATGACGGCCCCGTTGCTGGCCCGCGCGTGTCGGGACCGGAGGCGATCAACATGCCGTGCACCGACATCCCGGACGAGGTGATCCTGGCGCGCTACGCCGACTTCGACGCCAAGATGCCGCAGGGTCTGTTCTGGGAACCGCCGCCGGGCGCGATCTGGGAAGAGCCCTGCAGCGACTCGCTGGCGGACACCGTGGCAAACGCCGAGGCCGCCGAGCTCGGCGAGCCGGACGGAGAGTTCGAGACCGAGTGGTTCTACGAAGCCACGCGCTGCAGCGGCTCTCAGCGTCGTTTCTACCGCAACCTGCGCTGCGACTACTTCGACGGCACGATGCTGGCGGACGGTAGCGGTCAGACGCTGCCGTTTCTCGCCAGCCTGCTCTGGTGGCAGGACAACTTCAACGTCGACGGCAACCAGCTCATCGGCTACAGCGTGCAGATCGGCAACGCGACGGATTGGGTCGAGGTCTGCACGATCCGCACCGTCTATGGCGATTTCGGGCTCTGCGACGAGATCACGCTGGAGAGCACCACGCACTCGGTGGTCTTCGGCGGCAGCGTAACCCTGGGCGAGCCCGAGGTCGTGCGCACGATCCAGGGCGAATGCCACTGAGCCGTCAGTTGCAGCCGAGGCAGGCCCACTCGCCGTTCGTGCAGGAGCAGCCGGAGAAGTTCGGCCCGCCGCAAGCGCACTGACAGTTCTGGATTTCGCCCGTGCAGCTCGAGCCACACTGCGCCTCTGCCGGCGGAGGACACACGCCTCCGCAATCGTCGGTCTGCGTCTGGACGCAGGCCCAGCGCCCTGCGTTGCAATCACAGTAGCCGGAGATACATCCGGTCAGATCGGTCCATTCGCAGTGGCCGTCACCCTGACAGGGCTTGGTCGCGAGCTGATTGCCGCATTCGGTCACGGCTACGCCTCCGCCGGACGCGTCACTGCCGCTGCCAGCCATCGCTGGTTCGGCGCCGCCGGTCGCGGAGGGAGAGCCGGCATCGGAGGAGCTCGAACCGCCGCGCCCTCCTTTCGCCTCGGTCCCGCCCTTGCCGCCGGTGAAGCGCCCTCCGGCGGGCGAACCAGCGCTGCCAGCCGCGCTGGGAGTGGGCTCGTCGTCGGACCCTTCCCCGCAGCTCACTGCGACGAACAGCGCCATCACGACCGCGAAGCCGCCAACGACTGGCCTCGGCATGGGGCGATCCTCGGCGGCTGAGCCCGCTCAGTCAAGCCCGACTTGCGCCCCGCGCTTTTTCGGGAAAGACCACGGCCGTGACCGATCGCCTCGAACGCAAGCTGCTCGCCGAAGTCGCTCGCGCCAGCTCCGACTTCGCGCTGCTCGAGCCCGGCGATCGCGTGCTCGTGGCGGTCAGCGGCGGCAAGGACTCGCACGCGATGCTCTACCTTCTGCGCGAGTTG
Organism: Polyangiaceae bacterium; assembly: GCA_035539475.1. GTDB lineage: Bacteria > Myxococcota_A > Polyangia > Polyangiales > Polyangiaceae > PMG-095. The sequence goes on along the minus strand of DATLIL010001267.1, from coordinate 254 downwards.
CAGAAGAAGGCGCCGTTCTCGTTCTCGCTCATCGCCGTGAACGTCGACCAGGGCCACCCCGGTTTCCCCAGCGAGCTCCTGCCCGAGTACTTCCAGCGCGAAGGCTACGAGTACCGCATCGTGCAGGAAGACACCTACTCGGTCGTGAAGGAGAAGGTGCCCGAGGGCAAGACCTACTGTTCGCTCTGCTCGCGCCTGCGCCGCGGCATCCTCTACACGCTGGCGCAAGAGATCGGCGCGACGAAGATCGCGCT
>DATLIL010001266.1:0-5092 GCA_035539475.1 Polyangiaceae bacterium | reverse complement strand
GTCGAAGCTGCTCGCATTCCAGCTCGGGTTGGCGCAGGTCGGGAGCGACGAAGGCGGCGGCTGGGTCGGTGGTGGCTCGCTGGGCGGCGGCTCGGTGGGCGGCGGTTCAGCAGGGGGCGGCTCCGAAGTGGGCGGCGGCTCCGTCGTGGGCGGTGGCTCCGGCGGCGGCTGCGTCGCTGGAATGGTCTCGGCCGGGCCGGCTCCAGTCGGCGTGTAGGTCGAGCTGGTCGTCAGTAGGATCTTGTCGAGAACGAAGCCGTCCTCGCGCATCCAGATGTTGACCGTGTGCACGCCGGTGGAGCGCACGTTCACGCTGGCCGGGCTTCCGTCTGCCGTCGCCTTCGTCCACGTGTAGCTGGTCGTGAAACCCTGGATCCGGTCGGCCGACTTCTTCCCCGCGCCGTCCAGACCGGCGTGTGCGGAGTCACTGTTGCTGCTATCGGCTGACACCGAACGGCCGCGCAGCCAGACGTAGTGAACGCCGCGCTTGGTGAAGGCCACCTTGAAGTCGAGCCGCGGGCTGCTCGAGGTGTAGCCGCGATCGAAGCTGCTGCCCTTGTCGGGTGTGGCCTGCAACGCAGAGCCTCCGCTCGCGTTGGCGTCGGCGATGCGCGACCAGGTGTGGCTTCCCTGGGCCACGTTGGTCGTGAAGTGCTCGGCGTCCATGCTGACCAGGCCGTCGCTGGATTGAGTGAACTCGAGTTCCTCGCCCAACTGGCCGGTCTCGTCGTCGTAGCCGTAGCCGTCGCTGCAGCCCGTCGCTGTCATGGTGAGAAGCATGAGCTTCATGGCGTTCTGGATCAGTCGCATGACGTGCTGTTCCGCTACGAGCTGAAAACCATCACGCGTTTTCGCCTGGCGAGCGAGATAGCGCTGCGGTCGCAATCGTTTGCCGAACACGAAAAGGGTGGCGGGCCGATTCGCGCGGCCAATGACCGTTTGAGGCCAAAGCATCGCGGCGCGCGCTGTCTAAACGAGTCGCGCAGCATGCCGAGACAACGGCGTTGCGCTCGCTCTCAGCGTGGGACTGTGCGGTTCGGTGCGAGGTGTGCACACAGACGCACAGGCCAAGGCGCTTCATCGAGGGAATGAAGGTAGAGGCCATGTCCATCGATCTCAGGTGTGTGCATCAGCGCACGCTCGAGGATCTCTATCGCGAGTACTACGGCTTCGTGTGGCGCAGCCTCGCGCGCCTGGCCGTGCCCAGCACCGCGCTCGACGACGCGGTACACGACACCTTCATGGTCGCGGCGCGTCGGCTCGACGAGTTCGAAGGTCGCGCTTCGTTCCGTAGCTGGCTGTTCGCCATCGCAATGCGGGTCGCGCAAGCGCAGCGGCGCGATCGGGCGCGCGCTCTGCGCAAGGAGGAGAGCCTGCGCAACACGGTGGCTCAGGACGCGACGGTCGATCCGCGCTCTCAGCGTGAGGCGGCCAGTGAGCTCAACAGCCTGATGGCCGAGCTCGACCAGCCTCAGCGCGCCGTGTTCCTGATGGCCGAGCTCGAAGGCAAGACGGCGCCCGAGATAGCCGGCGAGCTCGGCGTCAAGCTCGCCACCGTGTACTCGCGGCTGCGCCTGGCGCGGCAGAAGCTCCAGGCTCTCATCCGCTCGCGTTAGTAGCGAATGACGAGGACCTCGAGCTCTTCTTCGCCACGGGGCGCACGCACCAGAGCCGCGTCGCCGGTCTTCTTGCCGAGCAGCGCTCGCGCCAGCGGCGCAGTGAAGGCGATCTTCCCGCCGGCTGCGTCGGCCTCGTCGACGCCCACGATCTGAAAAGTGCGTTCGTCGCCTGTCTCGCCGCGGACCGTCACGGTCGCGCCGAAGCGGATCTCGTCTCTGGGCTGACTGGCAACGTCGACCAGCACGGCGCTTGCCCGCCGCGCTTCCAGCTCCGCCAGGCGAAGGGCTCGCTGCTCGTCGGCGGGCTGGCCACGGAGGGTATCGAGCTCGTCGTCCAGGAGCCGTAGGCCGCGCTCGGTCACGTAGTTGGGCACGCCCAGGGGCAGCGGCGCCCGCGGAGCCACCAGCGGAGCGCTGCGGGCTACGTCATCTTCTTTGACGAAGGCTCGGCTCACGCCCGAAGTGTGCCACGCCCGCCGGCGGCGTCAGGGTGGTAAGTTGCCCCTCGTGGGCCGAATCGAGGGCTTCAATCGCTGGCTTGCGAGTCTGAGTCCGAGGCTTCACGGGCTCTTCATCGCAGCCTGCGGTGCGGTCGGGCTCGTACTGACGTCATTCCTCGTCGATGTTCGGGGCTTCATGTCGTTCAGGACGGCGTTTGCTCGAGCCTACTGTTGGGCGGTCGTGGCCGTCGGTCTGTGGTCGCTAGCGAGTAACTACAGTCTCGTGCAGAAGTTCGAGCTGCTCCCCGCGTGGTGGAAGGGCTGCGCTGCGCTCTTCGCGACCGTTGCGTTCGTCGTCGGCTTCTTCGCGTGACTCGTGCGCGAGGAGCCAGCGCTTTGCCTCGATGCCGCCGGCGTATCCGGTGAGGGCTCCTGCGCCGCCGATCACGCGGTGGCACGGCACGAAGATGGAGATCGGGTTGAGCCCGTTGGCGGCGCCCACCGCGCGCACCGCGCTGGGTCGTCCGATCAGCCGAGCCACGTCGCCGTACGATCGCGTCTCGCCGAATGGGATCGTGAGCAACGCCTCCCACACGGCGAGCTGGAACGCGGTGCCTCCGCGGAGCGAGGCAGGCGCGAGCGGGGTTTCGAACGTGGTCCGAGCAGCGGCGAAGTATTCGGCGAGCTCGCGGCGTGCGCTGTCGAGCACGGGGTGGCTGGCCACGTCGGTGGCCTCGTCGTTGCGACCGTGTCGCTCGCCGTGCCGATGCTCGGGGAAGTAGAGACCGACCAAGCCTTCGTCGGCGGCCACGAGCCGCAGCCGGCCCACGGGGGAATCCACGAAGCAGCGTACGAGTTTCGCCTTGGTGGTCATGGTCAGCCTCCAGTCGAGAGTGAAGTCCACAGGTGCATCACGGCGTAAGCGCGCCACGGTCGCCAGCATTCCGAACGTTCCTCGGCAGCTCTCGCGCTGCTGACGCCGAGGGCCTTGCGCACCCCGAGGTCGGCCGCGGGAAACGCGTCGGGCCAGCGCAGGCCGCGGAGCGCGATGTAGTGAGCTGTCCAGGGTCCGATCCCCGGGAGCTCGAGCAGCCGTTCGATCGCCACGGCCGGCGACGCCTCCGGCGTCAGACGTAGCCCACCGCCGGCGACGGCACGCGACAGCTCGAGGATCGTTCGCGCCCGGGCGCCCGGCATGCCGACCCGCGCGATCTCGTCGAGCGATGCTTCGGCCAGGCGCGAGGCGCTCGGAAACAACGAGCCGAGCTCGCCCATACTGGCTCCGAAGCGCTGCACGAGGCGCCCGCTCAGCGTGGTGGCGGCGGCGACCGAGATCTGCTGTCCGAGAACCGCCCGCACCGCGACCTCGAAGCCGTCGAAGGCTCCCGGCACGCGCAGCCCGGGACGCGCGGCGACCGACGCCGCCAGCGCCCGGTCGCGCTGCAAGTGCTGCGCGATGCGCGCCGGATGTGCATCGAGATCGAAGAGCGCACGTAGTCGTGCGACCACCGTCGTCAGCACCGGCGCGAGCGAAAGCGACACGCGCGCCTGGAGCGCGTTGCGCTTCGGATCGGACCGAACCGCGATCCAGCCGGACCGGTCGGCGAGCGTCAGCGCACGCCGGTATTCGCCGTTGATGACCTGCTCGACTCCTGGAATCGCGCGACCCGCGAGAAATGTGAGCAACGCGTCCCAGTCGAACGGCGGGCGATAGTCCAATCGCAGAGTGACGGCGTCGTCACCGTGCTGGCCGTGAGGAGCGGCGTGGGCGCGCCGCAGCAGCGACGGCGCCTTTGCGAAGCGAGCCTGAAAGAGCGCGTTGAAACGCCGCACGCTGGCAAACCCCGCCGCGAAGGCGACGTCGGTCAGCGAGAGCTCGGTCTCCTGCAGTAGCTGCTTCGCCAGGGCCAGCCGCTTGGTCTGCGCGAGCTCGATCGGCGTGACGCCGAGCTTCGACTCCATGGCCCGGCGCAGGTGGCGCGCGGTCACCCCGAGATCGGCAGCGAGATCGTCGACCGACGCTTCGTTCAGGTAGCCAGCCTCGATCCGCGCGGCCGCCGTGTGCACGAGCCGCGAGACCACGTCGACCGAAGCGACCTCGGTCGAGCCGTCAGAGGCGTCACCGGGCGCGAGCTCCGGGCGACAGCGGAAGCAGGCGCGAAAGCCCGCCCGCTCGGCCTCGGCTGCGCGCTTGAAGTAGAGGCAACGATCGGGCGCGGGCACGCGCGCCGGACAGATCGGCCGACAGTAGATCCCCGTCGTCTTCACCGCGACGAAGAAGACTCCGTCGAAGCGTGCGTCGTGCGCCTGGAGTGCGCGGTGGCAGGTCGTGGGATCGAGCAGCACGATGATGCTGATTTACGGCCTGGCGGGCGCCCTGTCTCGCCATTTTCGGACCTGGGCGCTAGAGGCAGCCGAAGTCCTGCTCCTCGATGCAAAAGCGGCTGTAGACGCCGTTGAGCACGGAGCCCAGGCAGCAGGGCAGGGCGCTCGGGCAGTCGCTGCTCCGGGCGCACACCGGAGCGTAACCGTCGTCGCAGGCGTCCCGGCATGCGCTGCCGGTGGTGCTGTTGCGGTTCCAGCAGCAGGCTCCAGAGCCACAATCGCCGTCGTCGTCGCAGCGCAGCACCAGCGTCGTATCGCAGCTCGCTGCGCAGTGATTGGCTGCGTTCGGCACCGCACAGCAAAGCTCCGGTGCGCTGCAGCTCAGCGTCTGGTTCTCGTCCTGGTCGGAGCAGTCCACGCTGCCCATCGCGCCCACCGCACCGCCGCTGCCGCCTCTCCCCGCTTGACCGGCGCTCTTGTCGAAGTCGTGCCCGTCCGAGCTACCGCAGGCGACCAAGAGCGCCAGAAGCAGGCATGCACGGACCTTCATTTGAGGTAGATCACGGCGCAGCCGCACAGAACCGACTGGGCTTCTTGCGTGCACATCGGGTCGAAGGGACCGCCGGGTTGCGCGGTCTGACAGGCGATCTGGCAGGATTCCTGCTCCGGCACGCAGGTGCACTCGAAGGGAATGGCGTCCTCTTCGCT
>DATLIL010001265.1:0-1976 GCA_035539475.1 Polyangiaceae bacterium | reverse complement strand
GGTGAACTCGAGCTTGGAGAGCGCCGCGACGTTGTTCTCGACCTGCTCGACGCGCGAGGCGCCCATCACGGTGGAGACCATGCCGCTGTGGCGCAGGATCCAGGCGACGGACATCTGCGCCAGGGTCTGGCCGCGCTCCTTGGCGAGTCCGTTGAGGCCGTTCAGGATGCGCTTCTTCTCGTCCTTGGACTTGGCGGCCACCCAGTGGCGAGCCCACTCGCGCGCGGGGCGGGAGTCGGCGGGCACGTCGCCGTCCTGGTACTTGCTGCCGGAGAGCAGGCCGGAGGCGAGCGGGCAGAAGGCGATCACGCCGATGCCGAGGCGATCGGTGTGCGGCAGGAGGTCGCTCTCGATCGTGCGGCCGAGCATGTTGTAGTACGGCTGGTGAATGGTGATCGGCGCGAGGCGATCGCGCTCGACCACGGCCTGAGCGGCCTCGAGCTGAGCGCCGGTGTAGCTCGAGACGCCGACGTAGAGCGCCTTGCCCTGCTTCACCAGCGTATCGAGCGCGCCCATGGTCTCTTCGATCGGCGTGTTCGGATCGGGGCGGTGTGAGTAGAAGATGTCGAAGTACTCGAGGCCGGTGCGCTTGAGCGACTGATCGCAGCTGGCGATGATGTACTTGCGTGAGCCCCACTCGCCGTACGGGCCAGGCCACATGCGGTAGCCGGCCTTGCTGGCGATGATCATCTCGTCGCGCGGCATCTCCTTCAGCACCCGGCCGCAGACGACCTCGGCGTTGCCCGGAGGGCTGCCGTAGTTGTTGGCCAGATCGAAGTGCGTGATACCGAGGTCGAACGCGCGGAACATGCACTGCTTGGCGACGTCTCCGTCGTGCGTGCCGCCGTAGGTCTCCCAGGCTCCGAGCGAGACGCTCGGTAGCAGGAGGCCGCTCTTGCCGCAGCGGCGGTACTTCATGGTGTCGTAACGATTGCTTGAGAATTGTCGGCTCATTGTGTCCCGGGCGTTTGGTTCTGCTTACGGCCAGCAGGCGTCACAGGCCAGCCTGCCTTGGCTCCACACGATTCACGAACGATCAGATCAGAGGGAAGTACGATGCGGCGCCTGGGACCCGCGTCCTGGCTGGCCAGGCGCTCCAGGAGGAGCTGCGCCGAAAGCGCGCCGAACATCTCGGTCGGCTGGTTCACGACGGTCATGAACGGAGAGAGCACCGCCAGGTGCTCGACGTCGTCGAAGCAGACCAGCGCCAGATCCTTCGGCACTGCGAGGCCGCGCTCGCGCAGCGCCTGCATGGCGCCGAGGGCGGTCATGTTGTTGACTGCGAACACCGCTGTGGGCGGCGGGCGCAGGGCCAGAATCTGCTGCATCGCCCCGTAGCCACCGACGCGATCGGCGGTGGTGCGCACCACGAGCTCCGGGGCCATCTTGAGCTTGGCGGCGCTGAGCGCGTCGCGGTAGCCGCTCATGCGTTCGCGAGCAGTGGAGACGTCGTCCTGCTCGATGATCACGGCGATGCGCTTGTGACCGAGCGAGATCAGGTGGCTGACCAGCTTGCGCGCGCCCTCGACGCCGTCGGACTGCACGAGGTCGCACTTCATGCCGGACACCGAACGATCGATCAGCACGAACGGCACCTTGCGCCGGGCCAGGAGGCTAAGGTTCTGCTTGGAGCGATCGCCGGTCGGCGCGATCAGGATGCCGTCGACACGGTGCGAGATCATGTGCTCGACGTACTGGCGCTCCTGGCCGAGATCACCCTCGCTGTTGCAGAGCAGCAGGTGATAACCCGCCTTGCGCGCCACCGTTTCCGCGCCGTGCACGACCATGGAGAAGAACGGGTTGACGATGTCGGGCACGATCAGCCCGAGGGTCTTGGTCTGGCTGGTCATCAAGCCGCGCGCGACGCCGTTCGGCACGAAGTCGAGCTCGGCCACCGCTCGCTCCACGCGCCGGCGGGTCTCCGGCTTGACGCCGTTGCCGCCGTTGATCACCCGCGAAACGGTCATCTTCGACAC
>DATLIL010001264.1:0-8803 GCA_035539475.1 Polyangiaceae bacterium | reverse complement strand
GATCCACCCAGTCGCTCGGTTCCTCGTCGAGGACGACCGGCTCGTAGAGCGCGTCGGCAAAGAAGCTGCCCTGGCGCGCCTCCAGCGCGCTGGTCGAGCTCTCGAGCGTGACGACGGCGCCGTCCGCGCACGGGTCGGTCTCGACCGGCGTGCAGGTGCGGCTCACGCAGACCTCGTCGCCGGGGCACTCGGAGCTTCGCTCGCAGGTGAGCCAGTTGGTGTTGCTGCCCGTGCCCGCGCCGCCGCTGCTGGTGCAGGCGCCGAGCAGCAGCGCCAGCGCGCCGAGCGTTCGAGCCTTCACTCGACCTCCGGCGGTAGCACGGATTGTCCGAAGTAGAACGACACGATCTCGCGCTTTTCGTCGGGGCAGGGCTCTGCCGCGTTGTGCGCGCCCACGCGGCCCCAGAGGTCGTTGACCTCGGTGCGCGTGCGCTGGAGCAACCCCCGCACCTCGGCGCGCAGCGGATGCGCCGAGTGCACCTCGAACGAGAGCGTGCTGCCGCCGACCACGTCACCGTCGGCGGAGCGGTGGCCGCCGTTCTGCAGCTTGCGTGTGATGGCGGTGACCATGGCCTGAAAGTGATCGAACACCGCCGCTTCCCAGCCGTGCTCGGCGCCCACCGGCACGAGCGGTCCGCCGCCGCGAAGCGCGCCGCTGTCGTCCCGGCTCAGGTGGCCGCGCTGCACCAGCCGCTCGAGCGCCGCCGTCACCTGCTCGAGCTCGAGCCCCAGCAGATCGACGATGGCCTCGGGCGACGAGGCGCCGCGGTAGACGCCGACCCAGACCAGGAGCGCCAGCGCCTCGTCGTCCTGAGCCAGCATGAGCTCACGGCGATCGACGTCGGAGGTCACGCGGTAGAGCGCACTCTCGCCGCTGCCGGAGCGGTAGACGAAGCCGCCGCTCGTCAGATCCGCCAGCACCGCGCCCACGCTGAGCGGATCGTCACGCTCGAAGCGCTCCAGCACCCGGCGCCGCGACACACTGCCGCTCTGCTCGATGAACGTCAGCACACTCTCCCACAGCGTGGTCTGCTGCTCGGTGGCGCTGGCGGTCAGGCGCTGCACGCGGCTCTGATAGGTGCGCAGGGCCATGCCGAACATGTCCGCCGCCACCTTGCGCGAGACACCCTGGCTCTCGATCTCGCGCGACAGCTCGACGAACACCTGGTCCGCAATGTGCGCGAGCGGCGCACGGATCCCCGCCGCCGTGGAGAGCTGGGCGATGAGGACGGTCGTCTGCCGGACGATGGCGTCGATGAGCAGCTTCGAGTTCATGCCGTCGGTCGAAGCCCCAAAGTAGCGTCAAAGCCCGCGCTCGCGAAGGGTGCAGGATCCGACACCTTCCGTTCGGCGGCGGGTTGTGAGACCAGAGGGAGCCATGCTGCGCGGCTGCCACGGACGTTCGAGTCTGGTTCTCTTCGTGTGCGCGATTGTCGCCACGATTGCCGTCGGTTGCAGCGGCGGCGACGAGCAAGATCCGGCCGGCGGCGGCCCCATTCCGGCGGGCGGCGCTGGATCGAATGGCAACAACGCTGGCTCCTCGGGCGGCGGCGTGGCCGGCAATCCAGGCGGCGGCAACGGCGCTGGAGCCGGCAGCGGGGGCAGCTCTGGCGCGCCAAGCGGCGGAAGCAGTGGCAGCGCGGGCAACGGCAGCGCCGGCGAGAACGCTGGCGGTCTCGCGGGCAGCGGCGGAAGCAGCGGCGTCGACGCTTGCGGCGACGGCGAGTGGACGTGCGTGCCCGTTCCACCCACGGGGCCCTACGGCTCACACAGCTTCGACGTCCCCGCCGCCCAGAACTGGGTGAACACCGGTCTCTATCTGAAACAAGGTCAGACCGCGACCGTGAGCATCGACGGCGGCGAGTGGTCGCTCGAGGACGAAGGCGGCACGATTCACCACACCGCTTGCCTGGTCGGCGACCTCGCGGCTCGTATCGGCCTGCACTACGAGGAGAGCGAGATGACATGCATCTCCGGCACGGCGACCGTCACGGCCGACAAGGACGGCATCCTCTTTCTCGGTGCGCTCGCGAGCTCCGATCTCGGTGAGAGCTACGAAACGCGCCTGAACGCGAGCGGCAAGAAGACCGTGACCGTCACGAGCACCGGCGATACGGCACCCACGCTGCTCGGCTCCGAAGCGGCGGGCTATGCCTTCGACACCGTGAGCTCTGGCTGGGTGGAGGTTTGGGGGGAACACGTCATCCTCACACTGCCTGTCGCGACGGCGAGCGCCGACTCTGCTGCGCTGAACGCCGCCACCGAACGCCTGGACGCCATCTACGACCTCCACGAGGAGCTCCGCGGTGGTGTGCCCATGCACGGCCAGCGCATCCGCTTCTTTCCGGACCCGAACATCGACGGCATCGGCTGGATGCTGGCGGGCAACCCCGTGCGCATGGACATGGCGCTCGTCACCGATCCCAGCGAGACCATCTCGCGCGCCGGAGAGGACGGCCACAGCAACTGGGGCTTTGCTCACGAGCTCGGTCACATCTTCTCCTGGCCGAACGGCTTCTGGCAGTACGAGGTCGACACGCTCGAGTCGTGGTGCAACCTTTTCAGTCTCTACGCCCTGGGCAGCCTGGAGCTCGAGCTGCACGACTCGATAGCCGACTGCGACGCTTCCAGCACGCGCACCTACGTGGCCGGCAGCTGGGACCCCTGGGACGGCCTGTGCTTCTTGATGCAGTTCCAGTACGACCACGGCTGGGACGTCTACAAGACGTTCTTTCGCAGCATCGCGACGAAGGACTCGGGTGACATGAACGATGGCGCCTGGCCCTTCGTTCACGACGAGCTCGAGGCCGCCAGCGGCGCCGACCTGACGCCGACCTTCGATGCCTGGGGCGTGCCGCACCCCTGATCTGATAAGACGAGGGGTCGACATGAGCCTCTCGAAGTCCATTCTTGCGCCCCGGCGCCTCTGCGCCCTTCTTGCCTTCGTCGGTCTCGCCTGCGCGTCGTCGGGCAGCTCCGGCGGCGGGGCGGACTCAGCGGACCCCGAAGCCGAAGACGAAGACGCCCTGGACTGTTCGGCGCTCCAAGCTTGCGGCGACAAGCTCGACTGCTCGGGTGAGGCCAGGTGCTTCAAGCTCAAGAGCTGCCCCGAGTTCGTCTGTGTCAGCGTGAAGCAAGCCTGCAAGGCGGAGTGCGGGGCGGGCAACGATTGTCTGTTGCTCGAGAGCCAGCCGCTGCTGATGGGTTGCAAGTAGCGCGCGACGGTTCGGCGGTCATGACAGGTTATTGAGCTTCGTCGCCTTCGACGGGATGCTCGCGCGTGCCGCCGCGCTATCCTGCTTGCGAATGCTGCGCTCGATGCCTCGCTGGGTCGCTGGGTACGTGTCCATCTGTGCGCTCGCCGCGTCGGCCTGCACTTCGAACGAAGGTGAGAGCCCGAGCGCAGCGCGTGGCGGCCAGGCAACGGCAGGCACTTCGGGCGGCGGCAGCGGCGGAGCCGGAGGTGTTGCCGGCGCGGGTGCAGGCGGTGTGGTCAGCGCTGGAAGCACGAGCGGCGGCGCCGGAAGCGGAGGCGATGGCGTTGGCGGCTCCGTCGGCGGCTCCGTTGCGGAGGCAGGCGCCGGTGGCGGCGGAGCCGAGGTCTTCGTGCTGCCCGCGTTCACGGGCAGTGCAGCCACGGCCAGCGGCAACCTGGGCACGCGTAACGCCGGTCACCAGTTCACCGTGGCGGAGGACGGCCTGGTCATTCGTGACCTAGGGATCTGGGACAACGGCGCCGACGGGCTCGCCGCGTCGCACGTCGTGACCCTGTTCTCGCTGGACCAGGCGGGCGCGGGCGCCACGGCGACGCCGATCGCTGGCGGCTCGGTCACGGTCCCCGCGGGCACTGCAGCCGAGCTCGAGGCGGGGTTTCGCTTCGAGCCGCTGGCCGCCCCCGTCACGCTGGCGGCCGGAACCTACGCCGTCATCGCCTACGGGCTCAGCGCCGACGATCTGCCCGGTGACGGCGGAGGGCTGCCGCTGCCGGCGACTGGCGTCAGCGACGCACAGTTCGATCCTTACGAGTTCGTCGACGCCGCCAGTCCCGCATTTCCGAGCGGCGGCGACCAGAACTCACACGCCAACGCCTCGTTTCGCTTCGAGTCCAGCGTCAAACCGCTGCGCATCATGCCGCTCGGCGCGTCCATCACCGACGGCTTCGCCGGAACCACGGCGGGCTACCGCGGACCGCTGAAGGACTTGCTCGACGACGCCGGCGTCGTCTTTCAGTTCGTGGGCTCCTGGACTGACAACCCGGGCACCATGCCGTTGCCGCGTGAACAGCAGCATCACGAGGGCCACCCCGGCTACGTGATCCAGGCCGGGACGTCGGGTCGCAGCGGCATCTATGACAATTTCGATGCCTGGCTCGGCCCCCGCGGTTCCGAGGCCGACGTCTTCCTGATCGTCATCGGCACCAACGACGTCGATCTCGACTACGAGCTCGACACCGTTGATGAACGCCTGGACGTGATGGTCACCGCCATCCTCGACCCCAGCGTGGGATTGCAGCCGCACGCCAAGGTCATTCTGGCGCAGCTGCCGCCGATCGACGACGCCGCCACCGACGCTCGCTGCGTCGTTTACAACCAGGCTATCGTCGCCACGGTCCAGGCCCATCAGGCCAAGGGTGAAGCGATCACGACGGTCGACCTGCACGCGGCGATCACGACCGACGATCTCGCCGACAAGCTGCACCCGAACGACGTCGGTTACGCCAAGTTCGCTCAGGTCTTCTTCGACGCCATCCAGCAGCTGCCATTTTGAGTCTGGCACCGTTGACAGCATAGAAGGGCGGACCCAAGACAGAGAGGCTCGGTCCTTGAAGGTTCTCGACCTTTTACCGCCAGGTTGAAGGTTCGTGCCGGGAGGTGCCGCATGTCCCTGTTAGCCAAGAACGTCGCCATCGCGGTGTTCGTGTCTGCCGGCCTGGCAGCCCCGATCGCCGCCACGGTGACCTATCTCCAGACGAAGCCATCGAATACAGCGCCCATACAATTCCCGCTTCCGGATCCGCCGCCGGAGCCTCTGGCAGCGACGATCATCGAACCGGAATTCGTGCCGGTCGAAGCGTTGCCGCTCGAGAGGCCGGCGCCGCGCACACCGACTCGAAACGCCGTCCAGCATTCGCAGGCTCCACCGCGTGACCCTGCGAAGTTCGAGCTGGTGCTGCCGACTGTCGAGCGAGCGGCAGAGCTCGGCTCCCACGACGCGGCCTCACCTGGGGCTCGCTCGAGCTTGATGCCGCCGCCGCTCCCGAGAGACACCAGGAAGACGCTCCAGTACGAGGAGCACCTGCGCTAGGATCAAACTCTGCCGAGTGAAGCGGCGCGCCACTCGCCGGGTGTCGTTCCTTCCCACTGGTGGAACGCGCGGAAGAAGGAGTTCGCGTCTTCATAGCCGAGCAGGTATGCGGTCTCGTTGAGCTCGAGCGACGAGTGCTTCAGGTAGTGGTGCGCGAGCTCTCGGCGCGCCTCGGCGATGAGCTGCTGAAAGGTGGCGCTCTCGTCGGTCAGGCGACGCTGCAACGTGCGGGCGCTCACGCCGAGCTCGCGAGCGACCGTCCGGAGCTCCGGGCGCTGGCCCGCCAGCATGCGCTTGAGCGTGCTCTTGACCTGTTCGCGAAAGCTACGACTGCTGAGCTTTTGCTGCAGCTCTGCCTCGAGCTGCGGTGCGACCATGGCGAGCAGGTCTGCGTTGTGGGTGATGAAGGGCCGTTCCAGATCGGCCTTGTCGAAGACCAGAACGTTCTGGCCTGCGGTGAAATCGACGGGGCAGCCGAAATAGGCTTCGTAGAGCGCGCGGTGGGCTTCGGGCCGCTTGTACTGGACGCGCCTGGCCTTGATCGCGTCCCCGGTGCCGCGGCGCGCGACCTCGAGCACCCAGGCAAAACACACGTCGGTGAGCAGGGCGGGCTCGTCGCCCTCGGCGAGCAGCCACTCGAACTGAACGCGGCACTCGTCGCCGCGCTCGGTGCAGCGGATCTCCTCGGGGCAGGTGAGCTGCTTGTAGCGCGCCATGCGCTCCAGCGCGTCGCGAAACGAGCGCGCGTAGATGGCTGCGATCGTGACGGGATCGTAGCGCTCCACGCGCTCCTCGGTGGCGAGCTTCAGTCCGATGCCGGGGTCCTGGCTCGTCTCGGCCACCGCGCCATAGAAGGCGAACAGCTCCTCCGTGCTGAGCAGGATCCGCTCCTGCTCGAACAAGGCGGGGGCCAGCCCCGCGCGGCGCATCACGACCTCGGTGGAGAGGCCGAGGTCGTCGAAGCGCCGCAGGATGGCTTTCGAGAATCGGAAGCGATTGGGGCCGTTGCCCGTGACGCCCATCACGCCGCCTTGAGTGAGGCCATGTCGATCACGAAACGATATTTTACGTCGCTCTTGAGCAGACGCTCGTAGGCTTCGTTGATTCTTTGAATGGGGATGACCTCGATGTCGCTGGTGATCCCGCGTTCGCCGCAGAAATCGAGCATTTCCTGGGTTTCAGCGATGCCGCCGATGCCGCTGCCGGCCAGGCTGCGCCGCCCCATGATCAGGTTGAACGCGGCGACGGCGGCGGGCGTCTCCGGGGCGCCGACCAGCGTCATCGCGCCGTCCAGCTTGAGCTGTGCAAGGTAGACGTTCAGGTCATGGCTGGCCGAGGCAGTGTCGAGGATGAAGTCGAAGCTACGGGCGTGCCGTTGCATTTCGTCCGGGTCCCTGGACACGATCACCTCGTCGGCGCCCAGGCGCCTGGCGTCGGCGGCCTTGCTGGGTGACGTGGTGAACAGCACCGTGTGGGCGCCCAGCGCACGGGAGAACTTCAGGGCCATGTGCCCGAGGCCACCCAGGCCCACGACGCCGACCTTCTTGCCCTTGCCGACCTGCCAGTGACGGAGCGGTGAGTAGGTCGTGATGCCGGCGCAGAGCAGGGGAGCGACGCCAGCAGGATCGAGCGACCGTGGCACGCGCAGGACGAAGCTCTCGTCGACCACGATGCCGTCGGAGTAGCCGCCGTAGGTCACGCCACCCGAGATCTTGTCCGGCGAGTTGTAGGTGAACGTCGGGTACTCCAGGCAGTACTGTTCGAGACCTGCCTGGCAGCTCGAGCACTTGCCGCACGAGCTCACCATGCAGCCTACGGCCGCCAGATCACCTTCCTTGAACTTCTTCACGGCGCTGCCGACCCTCGTCACGCGGCCGACGATCTCGTGACCGGGGACACACGGATACTGGGTGGGCATCGCGCTCTTCCACTCGTCGCGTACCTGGTGCAGGTCGGAGTGGCAGACGCCGCAGTACAGAATCTCGAGCTGGACGTCCTGAGGGCGCGGCGTACGGCGGGTAAAGCTGAACGGGCCGAGCGCTGCCGTCGCGCTCGTGGCGGCGTAGCCCCTGGCGGGAATTGTCTGTGGTTTCGCAGTCTTGTCCGCTGGTTGCAGCGGCTGAGTGAGCTCGGTCATGGTCTCCAGTCTCCTCTTCGGGTTCCCTCCAAACCTGGGGAGACGGCGTATCACCCGCACTAGCAGAACGCGCCAATGTACTCGCACGACGCGCCACGACGCCGAGGCTCAGCCTCCGTCGAGGAGCAGGACCGCGCCGAGAAGCACGCCGGCGAGAGCCAGCACCTTGCGAGCGTGGAGCCGCTCTCGCAGCAGGATGCCGCCGACGACGAAGCTAATCACCACGTTCGAGCGCCGGATCGCCGACACGACGGAGATCAGCGCGTCGGGCTCGCTCACGGCGCGGAAGTAGACGTTGTCGGCCAGAACGAGCAGCAGGGCCACGAGCGGGATCGAGCGCCTGAACTCGAACCGCGTGGTGCCCTTGCGCCGCGGCCACCAGAAGACGAGCACGACGAAGCCCTGCAGCGCGGCCGCGTAGATGGCGAAGAACACCTGTACGCTGGTGGGCGCGAGCCGCTCGACCTGCAAGAGGTGCTTGTCGTAGAGCCCGCTCACGGCACCGACCAGCGTTCCGGCGAAGAGCATCCAGACCCAGCGGTTCTTCGTGAACTCGACGCCCTCTTCGCGCCCGACGAGCGAGAAGAGGTAGTACGAACCGAGCGTCAGAGCGATGCCCAGAGTCTGCAGCGCCGTTGGTATCTCGGCGAACAGGAGAACGGCGCCGATGACCGTGAACACAGGCGCGCTCGCGCGGATGGGGGAGGCGAGCGAGATGGGCAGGTGCTTCAGGGCAAAGTAAGTAAAAATCCACGACAGCGTCACGATCGCGGCCTTGGCGACCACGAGCAGGTGCCCTCGCGTACCGAGCGGAGCCAGGGCGAGGTGTGCGCTCGCCGCGAAGTCGGGGCGGAGCCAGCCGACGCAGGCCACCGGCACGAGCAACACGACGCTCGCCAGCGTGCAGAAGAAGAGAACCGGCAGCACGGCGTTGTCGTCCAGCGAGGACTTCTTCGAGACGTCGTACAGGCCGAGAAAGACCGCCGACAGCGCCGCCAGAGCCAGCCAGGACACGATCGCGCGCTTACTTGGCCTTGCGCAAGCGACGCACGCCGCCGACCCCTTCGTTGGCGAAGTTCGCCAGCTCGTCGAGATCCTTGGCGTAGAGCTCGGTGTAGGCGCAGCGTGCGCAGACGCGGGCTTCGACCGTAATTTCCGTCCGCCTCTGCGTGCCCATGCCGAGAAAGCCCGTCTCGCCCGTGTAACCGTAGTGCGCCGTCAGTGCGAAGGGAAATACCCCGTTCACCGAGTCCGGTGCGCCGATCAGGACCTCGTCGATCGCATAGAGATCGGTGCTCTCGCAGCGAGGACAGACGCCGTCTTTCACCGCCCGAGTATGCCGCAAAGGCGAGCGCACCGGCA
>DATLIL010001263.1:0-6481 GCA_035539475.1 Polyangiaceae bacterium | reverse complement strand
CGAGAATCGCACTTGGTACAGCGCGCCACTCGCCGTGCCGACGACCAGCACGTCGCGTTCCACGAACGCCAGCGAGGTAATCGTGCTGCCGCGGCTCGCACCGGCGAAGGGCGCTCCGTTCGGGATCTCGAAGGACCCGGCGAGCGTCGACTCCGGCAGCGGCAAGCGCTCGAGCACAGCCTGACGTGCAGGGCAAAACCTCACGATGGTGCCTCGGTCGCCGCCGGCTGCGACGGTATTCGATTCCGGATCGTAGGCGAGAGCGTGAAGCGGGCCTTCCTCGGAAACGCACAGCTCGTCTTCCGCAGCCTTCGCTTGCTGGGCCCACAGATGGAACGACGAATGACCTCCGTCTTGCGGCTCCTCGTCGATTCCGCTCGCGACCACTGCTCGCCCGTCGGGTAGCGCCAGCACCGCATAGAAGGGCATCGGGCCCCACGGGTTCGCCGGGTAGCCCAGGAACGGCGGCGAGTCGGCATCGGTTTGTGGGGGCAGCGAGTCGAGATCGAGGCGGTAGAGCTTCGCGTCCCAGCAAGCGATCCAGAGCTCGCGTTCGTGCTGGGCAAACGCGTAGGGAAACTTGCGCGTCTCGCCCGCCCAGCGAGCAGAACCGTCAGGGTCGAACAGAGCGATTCGAGCGCTGTCGCCACCCGCTGCCCAGCCATCACCCGTCGCATGCAGCAGGCCGACGCCCTCCTCCATCGCGCCGAACCGGGTCTTCTCCTGGCCGGTGAAGTCGAGAACGACGACGTCTGTTCCAACTGCGGCAGCCAGGAGCTCGCGACGCAGATCGAGCGCCAGCGCGCCAGGCGAGTACCGCTTTTCGCCCGCGAAGAAGGTCTCACCTCCGGGCCAGCGGCGGATCGCTCCGTCGCGTCCAGCGCTGAGGATCGCGCCTCCTGGAAGCACAGCGACGGCGTCGATTCCGCCAGGGTGGTGACCGACGAGTTCAGTAGTCATCAATGACACCGTCAGCCCGCGACAGCCCGATTGCGTCCGGAGCTCTTGGCCTTGTAGAGCGCGTCGTCCGCGCGGCGGAGCAGGCCCTCGACATTTTCGCCGGGGGCGAGCTCGGCCAGACCGGCGCTGACCGTGATCGAGGTCACCCCGCCGCCGGGCAGCTGGATCTGCTGGGCTGCGATCGAGTCGCGCACGCGCTCGGTCACCGTCCAGGCGCCCTCGAGCGTGGTCTCGGGATAGAGCATGACGAACTCCTCGCCGCCGTAACGGGCGAAGATGTCGGAGGTGCGCAGGCTGGTGCGACAGGTAGCCGCGAGCACGCGCAAGGCCTCGTCGCCCGCAGCGTGACCGCGCGTGTCGTTCAGCTGCTTGAAAAAGTCGATGTCGATCATGCACACGCTGAGCGGCTTGCCGCTGCGGCGGATGCGGCCGATCTCGAGCTCGCACAGCTCGAGGAAGTGGCGGCGGTTGTAGGCGCCGGTCAAGAAGTCGCGCGTGGCGAGCTCACGCAACTGACCCTCGAGCACCTTCTGCTCGGTGATGTCGCTGATCCCGGTCATCAGCGCCGGATCGCCTTCGAACTCGATGTTGCTGGCCGAGACCAGCCCCCAGAAATCCTTGCCCTCGCGCGTGCGCAGCTTGAGCTCGTAGCCGTCGACGCGGCCGTGCAGGTTGACCTGACGCACGAACTCGTCGCGGTCGTCGCCGTTCTGGTAGAAATCGTACGGTCGCTGGCCCTCGACCTGATCGATCGGGACGCCAAACAGGTCGGCCGCACGCTGGTTGGCGAGGATCACCTTCATCTCGCGCTGGTTGGTCAGCACCATGGCCACTGGCGCCGCCGCGAACAGGGCGCGCACGCTGCGCTCGCTGCGCCGCACTGCCGCTTCGGCCACCTTCTGCGCGGTGATGTCCGACAGCCCGAGCACCGAGCATTCGCGGCCCGAGTACAAGGTGCGCTGCGCCGAGAGCAGCGCCCAGAACGGCCAGTTCTTGCGCGTGCGCAGGCGCACCGCGAAGTTTTCGACCCGGCCGCGGCTCTGCAGCGCCTGCACCACGCTGCTGCGCTCGTCGGCGTTGACGAAGAACTCGTAGGCGCTGCTGCCGACCAGCCGATCCATCTCGACGTCGAGCAGCGCCGCAGCGCGGCGGTTGGCGTAGACGATCAGGCCTGCGTCGTCGGGCTCGAGCACCACCAGCGGCACTGGCGAGGCGTCGAACATGCGCCGCGTCTCGAGCTCGGAGGTGGGTGCCTCTTCGTCCCAGCTGAGCTCGTCGTTGAGCTTGCGCAGCTCGCTCGTGCGCAGGTGGCTGAGCTCCTGCATGTGCGTCTTGTACAGCCCGAGCTCGCGCTCGGCGCGCACCCGTTCGCTGGCCTCGATCACCAGCGCCACGAAGTCCGCGAGCGTCCCGGCCACGAGCTCTTCCCAGAACTCCCAGTGCCGCTTCGACCCCACGTGCTCCATACAGACGACACCCGCCATCTCGCCGCCCACGAAGACGGGCGCATCGAGCAAGGCACCGATGCCGTGTTTGGTCAGATAGTCGGCGGAGAACTCGGACGTGCGCGGATCGCTGTGGGCGTCGTGGGCGGCGATACAGCGCTCCGACGTCAGGGCCGTGAAGTAGTGCGGCGCCTGCTCGCGCGTGATGACGTCGCCCGAGGCGTGCTCGCGCTGCGGGACGCTGAACATGTCGACGCACTGGATGCTCTGACGCAGGCGATCGAAGCGCCACACGCTGGAGCGCTCGACGCGCAGGACCTCGGCCGCCAGCTCGGTCAGCTCGGAGAGCGCGGTGGTGATGTCGCCGCGGGTCAGGGCGTCCGAACGTCGCAGCGCGGCCAGGAGCTGCCGCTGTCGGTTGAGACGCCTCTGGATCGACTCTGACGAGCGTACCGGCTCCGACTCGCTCATTGGCTGACGACCCGTAGCCCCTTGCGCGCCCTGCCCTCGTTGCTGGTGGTCTCGATCAGTCCACTGTCTGGCGCAACGGCATCGTCGGGCACGAACAGGTGCTCGGCGCCCGCGCTGTCGGCCGTGGCGGAGCGGAAGCGCTGCACGCCGCCCAGGATCTTGTGCCGCGCCAGGCGATTCTGCATCACGTTCAGCGGCAAGAAACCGAGCGTCTGAATCCAGCTCGACTGCCGGCGCATGGTCCAGCGCTTGAGGATCGACGACGGCGAATAGAAGCGCTGCCAGGCGCGCACCCAACCGTCGCGCAGGGTTTCGCGACTCATGCGCTGCGGCACGAAATAGGGCGAGCCGGCGTCGTGGTCACGGCGCAGCCACCAGCGCGGGTCGGTCAAGCGGCCCTCGGCGAGCAGGCGGCGGTAGAGCTTCGGACCGGGATACGGCGTCAGCAGGGCGTAGCTCGCCATCGTCAGCTTCATCTGGATGCCGAACTCGACGGTGCGATCGAAGACCTCCGCATCGTCGGTATCGAAGCCGAAGACGAAGCTGCCCCAGCTGG
Organism: Polyangiaceae bacterium; assembly: GCA_035539475.1. Lineage (GTDB taxonomy): Bacteria > Myxococcota_A > Polyangia > Polyangiales > Polyangiaceae > PMG-095. The sequence goes on along the minus strand of DATLIL010001263.1, from coordinate 3,049 downwards.
AAATGCCGTGCTCGTGCAGCATGTCCATGACCTCCTTGTACTGAGAAGGTCGGTTCTGGCGCTTGCCGGTGTGCTGCAGCGTTGCTTCGTCGATGCTCTCGAAGCCGATGAAGAGCGCCTTGCAGCCGCTCTCGGCCATGAGCTTCACGTTCTCGATGCGCTTGACGGCGGCGAGCGAGCACTGGCCGATCCAGTGTTTGCCGAGGTCCGCCATGCGCGTGAAGAGCTCGGCCGAGTACTTGCGATGGATCATCACGTTGTCGTCGGCGAACATGATGAGCTTGCCGAGCTTGCCGAGCTCGCCCAGTACCTCGTCGACCGGGCGAAAACGCATGGTCGTGCCGTTGGCGGTCGACACGCTGCAGAACTCGCAGGGATAGGGGCAGCCGCGCATGGTCTGCACCACCTGGAACGGAATGTACTTCTTGGACGTGAACAGATCGCGTCGTGCGTCGGGCTTGCCGCCCAGGCTGGGCAGCTCGCCGCGATAAACACGTGCGAGCTGGTTGGCCTTGAAGTCGCGCACGAGCCCAGGCCAGAGATCCTCTGCTTCGCTGAGCACCACGGCGTCGGCGAAGGCGAGCGCCTCGTCGGGCAGTGCGGTCGGGTGGATGCCGCCCATCACGACCTTGACGCCGCGCTGGCGGTAAGCCTGCGCGATCTCGTAGCTGCGGCGCGCCGTCTTGCTGTCGACGCTGATCGCGACCAGGTCCACGTCCTTGACGTCGCGCTCGATGTCGAACGGCTTCACGACGTCGTCCGTGTAGATCACCTCGTCTTCGGCCGGCGTCAGCGCGGCAAGGATGCCGAGACCCAAGCGCGGCAGAAATGCCGAGTCCTCACTGGCAGTGGCGATGAGCTCGATCTGCATGACGACAACATCTACCTTTAGCCGACACGCTCCGGCCCTGGTAGAGCCCACACCGAACGGCCGCAGAGCTTCGAGCTTTTCTTGGTGCCCCCCGGCGTTTCACGGCTCCGTACGCCCGGCGTGCTCGCGTGGCTGCGCGCGCCGGGGGCCCCCACATGCCGGCCTGCGGCCGGACATGGGGTCCCAGCTCAGTTCGCCTCAGGGCCCGGACAGGATCGGCTTCATGCCGGGGTCGCGATCGAGGTACTGCGGAGAAAACACGGAGACCTCCGCCCGGGCAGCCTCGCTGACGACGCCGCTCAGGCCGGCGAGAGAACCACCGAGCTCGCAGCGATGGCGCTTGGCGAAGGCACCACCCACGGCGGGGACGTCCCAGGTCTTGCCCACGGTGCCGCCCAGCGCCTCGCAGGTGACCGGATCTTCTGGCTTCACCGTGAAGCGAAAGGCCTGCGGATCGGCCTGCCAGAAGCGGACCTGCAGGGCGTAGGTGCCAGCCTGGCGCGTGCCCGTGCAGAAGCGATCCTTGGAGTCCGGCTTGGCGCCCTCGGGCAGCGGGTCACATACCGGAGCCGCCGAGGCGCGGTCGGGAGTGGCGCGGTTCTGCGCAACGAAGTCCGTGAACGTCTTCATCAGCGCGGCGCTCTCGCCCTTCTTCTTGGCCTCCGCCTCCTTGCGCGCGGTGGTCGCGGCTTCGCGCTCGCTGATCTCCTTGTCGAGGGCAGCGAGGGAGCCCTGATCGTCGCACTGCTTGTAGGAGTACTCGCGCCACTGCTTGGCCAGCGCGAAGTCCTCGGCGGTCAACGCCTGACGCGTGGTTGCCAGCGCCTGCGTGCACTTCGCGGCGTCCTTCTGGTTGCAGCCGAGCGCGAACACGAGCGGCAACGCCATCACTGCGCGATTGAACCGAATGGCCTCCATCGTCATGGCCCCGTAGTACCAACCGCGCGCGCCGGCTGGCAACCTCGTCTTCGAAGCAGTGAGTTTATCGCCGGTTTCGTGGGCTACGGGCAGTACTCGACCCTGAGCTCTGGGCGCCACGACTGCGTGGCGTGGGTGCGCGAGGCGAAGGCCATCTGCTCGCCGGCACCGCCCGCGGGCTCGGCCGTGTCTTTGAGCAGCCAGCCGAAGTTCTCACCGGGCGTCTGCACGAAATCCGCCGCGTCGGCGGTGACGTCCCAGACGAAGGAGGTGCCCGACGTGTCGAAGGCATCGACGTTCACCGAATCACTCGCGCCCCCGACGAAATCGCCGCCGGCCGCCGACCAGCTGTTGCCCGAGGAGAAGGCGCTCCACGTCACCTGCGATTCGGACCAGTTGCGCGCCGGGCTCTGCTGCACGCGATGCACCGCAACGGTCTTGTTGTGGCCGCTGTTGACGGCAACGGTCAAGGTCAGCTCCGCGAGCAGGACGTCGGCGCCGCTGGGGATAGCGGAGAGATCGAAGCGCACGAAGCTGCGGTGGCTGTAGCCCGAGCCCCAGCGGGTGATCCACAGGTCACCCGTCGCGCCGTAGTTCGTGGTCGTGAATTGCGCCGCGACGTAAGCGTCGGCCGAAGCCGACAACGTCACCGCCGTCGGGGTGCAAGCGCCGCCGGTGCCGCCAGTACCGCCCTTGCCGCCGGTGCCGCTCGTTCCGCCGGTGCCACTTGTTCCGCCGGTGCCACTTGTTCCGCCGGTGCCGCTCGTTCCGCCGGTGCCGCTCGTTCCGCCGGTGCCGCTCGTGCTGCCGCTGCCCCCGTCGTCCATGCCGCCTTCGCCGCCGTCGACGACGTTGGGCGCGCCACCGCTGCCGCCATTCGCACCGCCGGACGAGCTGCTACTGCCGCCATTCGCACCGCCGGACGAGCTGCTGCTGCCGCCATTCGACGAGCCCGAGTTGCCGCCCGTGATGCTGCCACCGCTGCTGGTGCTGGCGCTGCCGCCCGAGCTCGAAGCGCCGCTCGCATTGTTCCCGCCCGCGCCGGACGTGCCGGAACCGGCACCATCACCGTCGCGAATGTTCGGCGGATCGACGGAATTGATCGGCTCCGCACAAGCAGCGAGCAGCCCAAAGCACCAGGCGATCGCTCGCGACTCGCGAGTGAAGCGCATCACACAAGAATGAACTCCTCTGCTCGCGGAGCAAAGGCAGTCGCTAGACCCACAAAGCACTACAGGGAGCCACGAGGCTCCCTGTAAT
>DATLIL010001262.1:0-5684 GCA_035539475.1 Polyangiaceae bacterium | reverse complement strand
TCCTACATCCTGGCCCCGCGAAAGGACACAAGGCTGCTTTAACTCGCCGCCCTGGCCCGAATCCCGCGCGCAACGGCCCGGAGCCCGAAGCCGAATTGGCCTGTCGCGCGCGCCGCCGACATCACCGCACACGTCTTTCATTTTTCGATGCGCCTGTTCACCCGAACCAGGAGTACTCTCACGGTAGAGCTCCCATGCAAGCCGTCGACAGCGTGCGCAGCCGAGATCGAACCGGTCAGGTGATCGCCGAACGCTACCGGATCGACGGACAGATCGCCCGCGGCGGTCAGGGCGTGATTTACCGCGCCACCGACCTGAAGGACAACGACCAGGTCGCCATCAAGATCCTGAGCGAATCGTTCGCCGAAGCGCCCGAGTGGCGCGAGCGCATGTTTCGTGAAGCGCAGGCCATGACCATCCTGCAGGGCACGAACGCCGTCCGGGTGTTCGATCAGCAGTGGAGTGAGGACGGCCTGCTCTGCCTGATCATGGAGCTCCTGGTCGGCTCCGACTTCGAGGACTACCTGCGCAACATCGAGGCGCGCGGACACAAGCTCACGATCCCCCAGCTGGCGACCATCATGGACCCGGTGGCGCAGACGCTCGAGGTCGCGCACAACGCCGGCATCCTGCACCGCGATCTGAAGCCCGGAAACATCTTCGTGCTCAACGACGGTTCGGTGCGCCTGCTGGATTTCGGCTTCGCCAAGTTCATGCGCATGCGCGCGATGACGCAGGTCGGCTTCGTCGCGGGCTCGCCGAGCTACATTGCGCCCGAAGCCTGGAAGGGCGACCCCTCGCTGCTCGATCACCGCATCGACGTCTACGGTCTGGCCGCCGTCATCTTCCGCGCCCTGAGCGGCAAGCCCCCGTTCCTCGCCGGCGAGCTGCTCGAGCTGCTCAAGCTCGCCACCACCGGCAAGCGCCCCAGCCTGCACGCCCTCCGCCCTGATCTCCCCAAAGAAGTCGACGAGTGGGTGGAGCAAGCCCTCGCCATCGAACCCTCGGATCGCTTCCTCCGCGTACGCGGCATGTGGATGGCCTTGCGCCAACTCGGCTGGAAATAACCCCGTTGGTTGGGGGCGCCTCACCGTAACGGGCGCGCAACCAAGCCCTCCAATCCACCGGGCCACCCCGCCCTCACCCGCGCTCGCCGCAGCCGCGCACGCGCCGCCCCATAACGACCCGGAGGTTCCGAACCGCAAGGGCGCAAGGGTCACAAGGAACGACGCCACACGGAGATTCGATTTTTCCTACCGGCCCCTGCGCACCACGTCGTGGTGTCGCGTGCGGCCGTCACGTTGTTCCGAGGATGGGAATAGCCGCAGAGGCGCAGAGAGCGCAGAGGTTGACGTCACCTCATCCCGCTACACGGCTTGTTTGTCCTGCCGGCCCCTGCGCACCACGTCGTGGTCTCGCACGCGAGTCGTCGCCCGGTGGTAACGGCTTTCACAGGAAGGCGGGAAGGCGGGAAGGCGGGTCTGATTTTTCGTTCGACGATAGCGTCAGGTCATGACCTGAGCAGGCCCCCAATTCACAACGACCTGGCAGGTCACTCCAAACAACAAACCTTCCCGGCTTCCCGGCTTCCTCTGAACAAGCGGAACGACCTCGACGCGCGGAACTGAAACCACAACGCTGTGCGCAGCAACGGCAGCCAAATCCCAGTCCGGCCTCTGCGATCTCTGCGCCTCTGCGGCAATCAAACCCAGCAGAACGACCTCGACGCGCGGAACGGAGACCGCGAGGGCGATGCCCCGGCGGCGGCAGTCGAATCCGCCAGGGGGGCTGCCTGGTTAGAAGCTGCTCTGGACTCGCAGAGAGGCGCGGCCGGGCCAGAAGGACGGGATGATGCGCGTGCTTGCCATGCCCGTCTGGGAGGCGGGCTTCGATTTGGGCTCGAGCAAGATCAGGGTGACCGCCGTGCCGATGCCGACCACGCCGACACCGAGCGCGATCTGCGCGCCGTAGTGGTACGTGGTCATCTTGTCGTAGTCGTCTTTCTTTTCGGGTGGACAGGAGCCGTTGTTGCAGGCGTCCTCGATCTCGCCCAGCTGATCCTGGCGCAGGTAGAACATCACGCCGGCGCCGGCCAGCGCAGCCGCGCCCACGCCGCCGATCACGTAGGGCACCAGCCGCGAGCGCTTCGCTGGCGGTGTGTCGTGATCGGGTGGCGTGTCGCCTTCGCTCGGCACGCGCGACGTGGGCGGCGGATCGCGCGGCTCCAGCTTGACGACGAACGAGCGCCGCTCGCCTTCGGCGAGATCCACCACGCCGACGAACTCCTTGAAGCCGGGCGCCTTGGCGGACACCGCGTGCGGCCCCGGGTCCGCCGGAAACGGTCGATTGATCGACGCGGAGCCGAGAGCGACGCCGTCCACCTCGATCGTCGCCGCGGTCGCGCCGGCGCCACGCTCGATGGTGAGCATCGGGATCTTCTGCTTGAGGGCCTCGATCGAGCCGTCGACCTCCGCCTGGAAATCGGGGCCCACCGTCTCCGCTTCTGCCTTGGCGAGCTCGTAACCACCGAGCGCCGCCACGAGCTTGCCGAGCTTCTCCTCGCACATGGCGATGTGATAGCGGACCTGCGGCGTCATGCGGGTCTGGCCGACTTCGCGGAAGATCTGCAAAGCCCCGCCCCAGTTGCCGGCGTGCTCGAGCTCGATGGCCTGCTGAAACAGCGAACGCAGGCGCTTGAGCTCTTTCTTGTCTTCCGCCGCGTCCTGGGCACGAGCGGGCGACCAGGTGCCGCCAACGGCGAACAAACAGCCCGCGATCAGTGCCCAACGGCTGAGGCTACGACGCGCTCCGAGCAGAACCATGTTCACTCCCAGTATATCCGCCTGCGGGCCGAGCGATCCGGATATCGTGCCACCCAGACGTGTGTGCCTGCGACCTACCATGTAGGGCGCGTCGAGCGACAGCCGAGTTTTCTACGCCGGTGGGTGTTGGCTTCTCTGCCCTGCCGCCGCACGAGCGAGACGTGCGCGCTGGCGTTCGGCGCCGTCGGCAAAGAGCTGGCGCTCCTCGTCGCTCGTGAGCTCGAGCTCCGGCACCGACACAGGACGGCCAGCGCTGTCGATCGCGACGTACACGAGGAAGGCAGAGTTCGTGTGCGTGAGCTCACCCGTCACGGCGTTCTCGGCGTGCACGTGGACCTCGACCTCGATCGAGCTCTTGCCCACCCAGGTCACGATACCGCTGCAGCTGAGCAGCTCACCGACGTGCACGGGCTGCCTGAACGTCATCGAGTCGATCGCCACGGTCACGCACGGGGCATGCGCGTGTCGCATCGCGCAGATGGCACCGGCCTCGTCCACCCAGCGCATGATCATGCCGCCGTGCACGTTGCCCAGCGCGTTGGCGTGCTCGGGCAGCATCAGGTGGTGCAGCGAGAGGCGCGATTGAGCAGGCGTTTTCTTCGTGCGTTCGGTCATGAAGGCTCCCAGTGAGGTTTCGGTGCTAGGCTCCCGCCCGCGCTCGAGCTTATGGGCCCGTTGTACTTCGTCATCCTGGTCAGCTCGCTGATTTTCGTGCACGAGCTGGGACATTTCCTGTTCGCCAAGGCGTTCGGGGTCAAGGTCCTCACCTTCAGCTTGGGCTTCGGACCCAAGATCCTCAGGCTGCGAGGTCGTGAGACGGAGTACTGCATCTCGCTCCTGCCGCTGGGCGGCTACGTCAAGATGCTGGAAGAGTCGACCAGCGACGTCGTGCTGCCCGAGGATCGCAAGCGCACCTTCGAATCACTGCCGGCGTACAAGCGCGTGGTCATCGTGCTGGCCGGGCCGCTGATGAACCTGATCTTCCCGGTGCTGCTCTACTTCGCGGTCTTCGTCGGAGACGGACCGGTGCTCCCGCCCACGATCGGCATCGTCTGGCCGAAGCACGCGGCCGACGGCAAGCTCAAGCCGGGCGATCGCGTGATGGCCGCCAACGGCGAAGAGATCGGCACCTTCGACGAGCTCAAGCGCATCATCGCCAAGAGCCCGGGGCAGCTGCTGCGGCTCAAGGTCTTTCGCGACAACCGCCACATCGACGTCGAGGTCATGGTCGAGGAGGTCTCGCGCCGCAAAGGCAAGGAGCTCGACATCTTCGAGCGGGTCGGCTCGATCGGCATCGAATCGAGCGCGCCCGCGGCCGTGATCGGCGTCCCCAGCTCCGAGTCTCCGGCCTATCGCGCGGGCCTGCGCACCTTCGACGTGATCACCAACGTCGGCGGGCAACCGGTGCGACGCTTCATGGATCTCGAGGTCGCGCTCGACGAAGATGCGGGTGAGACGCTGCCGGTCACCTACCTGCGCCCGGTGCCCGTACCCGATGCCCTCGGCGGCCTGGCGGACATGGCCGTGTTCGAGGCCGGCGTGGTCGCGCTCACACCCGACGTCAACGGCAGCACGCTGCTCGAGCGCACGGGCATCGAGCTCGCAGACCTGTACCTGGCGATCGTGCCCAAGGACTCGTACCTGCACAAGACGGACATACGTCCCGGGGACAAGATCCTGACGCTCGACGGCGAGCCCGTTCCAGCCTGGTCCACCTTCGTCGAGCGGGTCATGGCCTCGCCCGACAAGCCGCACGAGGTCGTCTACCAGTCAGCACGCGACGGGCGCTCCAAGACGGGCAGCTTCCAGATGCGGCGCGAGGATTTCATCGACGACAGCGGCCAGCGGGTCACCAACTACGTGTGGAACAATCAGCACTGGATCCCGGTGGCTCCCGAGGAGCTCGTGAGTCATCCGAGCCCGCTGCGCTATGCCTTGACCAAGGCGGTAGAAGAGACGGTCGAGGTGACTCGTTTTACGCTGGTCGGAATCGTGAGGCTGATCCAGGGCAGAATCAGCCTCAAATCGCTGTCCGGTCCGATCACCATCTACCAGATCGCAGGTGAAGAAGGCCGCAAGGGTACGGACTTTTTCATCTGGGCCATGGCGCTGATCAGCATCAACCTCGGTCTGTTCAACCTGCTGCCAATCCCCGTGCTCGACGGCGGGCACCTCTTGTTCTTGACCATCGAGGGCGTGCTGCGGCGCCCGCTGCCGCTCAGGGTGCGTGAGATCTCCTACGTGCTCGGCATGTTCATCTTGCTGTCGCTCATGGTACTGGCCTTCAAGAACGACCTCGAAAAGCGCTGGGACGCAGGCTCTGAAAGTCAGCGACTGAAATGAGCAAGGGTACGGCATCGAAGCCGACGGCACGAACGATCGCCGCGCGAGCGCTCTTGCGCGTGGAGCGAGACCAGGCCTTCGCGGCCGCTGCGCTCGACGCCGAGCTCGAGCGTAGCCAGGAGCTCGTGGGCCGCGAGCGGGCGCTCGCCACCGAGCTCGTGTACGGCACGCTGCGCAGCCGCGGAGCTCTGCTCACACGCCTGCTGCGCTTCGCGCCGCGTGGCGTATCCGACGACGAGGTGCTGGTGCACCTGCTCGTCGCTGCCTACCAGGTGCTGGTGCTCGAGCGCATTCCCGCCTTCGCGGCCGTCGACGCCGCGGTCGGCGAGATCGGCAGGCTGCGCGGTAGCAAGGTGTCGGGCTTCGCCAATGCCGTGCTGCGCAAGCTGGTGGGCACGGGCGAAAAGCTGGACCGCGCGCAGGCGGTACGCGAGAGCGTGCCGGGGTGGCTGCTCGCGCGGCTCGAGAGCGCTGTCGGGCAGGCCGAGGCCGACGCGCTGATCGGCGCTGCGTCCGAGC
>DATLIL010001261.1:0-12444 GCA_035539475.1 Polyangiaceae bacterium | reverse complement strand
ATCAACTCGCGGCCTCCAGCGCCGGCTCGGCGCGATTGCGGAAGTAGCGGGCGAGCTCGATGCCCTGGCCGCCGATGTTGCCCATGCCGAACAGGAGCGCGGATCGGCCCGAAAGGCTGACGATGCGCTCGAAGATCTCCTCCACCGTCAGGCCCTCGACGAACTGCAGCCGCGCGGCGTCGTAGCCGCTCTTGCTGGCCGCCCGCGCGAAAAGGTAGGTGCCGCTGCCCATCAGCACGACCTGATCGGGCGGCGGCCACTTGCCGATCTGTTCGCCGAGCTGCTGCGAGCGCTCGGGCCTATCGTCGCGACAATTGACGATCGCGATGCGCGCGCCGGCGCCGGGCGTGCTGTCCAGGGCCAGCTGCCAGAGCTGCTCGGTCGAGACCGGATCGTTGGCGGCGAAGGCATTGAAGAAGGTGAGCTTACGGCCGAAGAAGTTCACCTCGTGCACGGTCAAGGCGCCCGGATCCGGTGCGGCGCGCTGCATGCCGTCGAGCGCGACGCCGCGCTCGACGCCGAGCTCCCGGCAGACGCGGAGCGCCAGCGCGACGTTGTCGGCGTGCTCACGGTAGCTGAAGCGCGCGAGCTCTTCGCTGGTGACAGCGGCGATCTCGTCGGGGCCAATGCTCACGAGCTCGCTCTTGCGGTCGGCGCTGGCCATCTTCAGGACCGCCAGGTGCTCGCGCTCGGCCGTGAACAGCTTGCCGCCGCGCGGCGTCGTGCCCGCGAGCGCCAGCGCGACTTCGCGTGCACCGGGGCCCATCACGTCGAGGTGGTCGGGGCGCGCATTGGTGATCACGGCGTGGGTAGCCGAGATCAGCTTACTTTCGCACACCGCCTGGAGCTCCGGCTGCAGCGCCATGCACTCGATCACCAGCGCCTGCGCGCCGAACTCGGCCGCCGCCGCCACGATCCGCTTCTGCTCGATGATGTTGGCCCCAGCCGGCCGGTAAATGGGAAGCTCGCTGCCGTCCGGCAGGATCATGCGCGCCAGGGTCCCGGTGGTCTTGGCGCAGGTCCTGACGCCAGCCGCGCGCAGGCCGGCGGCGACGAGGCGCGTCACGCTCGACTTGCCGCGCGTGCCGTTGACGTGGATCCGGATCGGGATCTTGAACAGCGCGCGCCGGTGTAGGACGAACTCGGCGGCGCCGAACGCGGTCACGATCAGCACCAACGCGAGGAGAAGCCACGGTCCGAACACCGTCACGAAACTTAGCGGAATGGTCGTCGAAAGCGCAACGGGGAGGCGGGTTCTGAGCTATTCTCGACGTTCGTGGACTCCTGGCATCCAGCGTCGTGGCAGAGCAAGGTAGCCGAACAGCAACCGAAGTACCCCGACGGTAAGAAGCTCGAGCGAGTCGTGGCCGAGCTCAGCCGCCTGCCTCCGCTCGTCACCTCCTGGGAGGTCGAGACGCTCAAGGCCAAGCTGGCCAAGGCCGCCAGCGGCGAGATGTTCGTGCTGCAAGGCGGCGACTGCGCCGAGAGCTTCGACGAATGCGAGCCCGGCCCGATCACCGCCAAGCTGAAGATCCTGCTGCAAATGAGCCTCGTGCTCGTACACGGCGCGCGCAAGCCGGTGGTTCGCATCGGGCGTATCGCCGGGCAATACGCCAAGCCGCGCTCGGCCGACGACGAGACGCGCGATGGCGTCACCTTGCCGGCTTACCGCGGCGATATCGTCAACCGCGCGGGTTTCAGCGCCGAGGAGCGCGGTCCCGATCCCGACCTCCTGCTGCGCGGCTACGAGCGTGCCGCGCTGACCCTGAACTTCGTCCGCGCGCTGTCGGCGGGTGGTTTCGCCGATCTGCACCACCCGGAGACATGGGACCTCGGCTTCGCCCAGAGCTCCTCCGCGCGCGCCGACTACGAGCGCATCGTCCACGCGGTGCGCGAGTCGTTGCAGTTCATGGAGTCGCTCACGGGCTACCGCTTCGAGGACACCAACCGCGTCGACTTCTACACCAGCCACGAGGGCCTCTCGCTCTCCTACGAGCAGGCGCAGACCCGTGAGGTGCCGCGGCGCAGCGGCTGGTACAACCTCTCGACTCACTTTCCGTGGATCGGTATGCGCACCGCCAAGCTCGACGGCGCTCACGTCGAGTACTTTCGCGGCATCGAGAATCCCATCGCGGTCAAGGTCGGCCCGGCCATGACCGACGAGTGGATCAAGGGCCTGATCGAGGTGCTCGATCCCAAGGCGGAGCCCGGCCGTCTCACCTTCATTCATCGCCTCGGCGCCGGAAAGGTCGCCGATCGCCTGCCGGGCATGATCGCAGCGGTGCGAGCCACCGGTCGCCGCGTGGCCTGGATCGTCGACGCCATGCACGGCAACACCGAGACCACCCAGGGCGGCATCAAGACGCGGCGCTTCGACAAGATCCTGAGCGAGATCGAGGCCGCCTTCGACATCCACCGAGCCGAGGGCTCACACCTCGGCGGCGTCCATTTCGAGCTCACCGGCGACAACGTCACCGAGTGCGTCGGCGGCGCGCGCGGCCTCTCCGAAGACGACCTCAAGCGCGCCTACAAGAGCAAGGTCGATCCTCGCCTCAACGCCGAGCAAGCGCTCGAGATGGCCATGCTCATCGCGACGCGCTCACGCACTTAGTGAGCCAATCTGTGCCAAGCGCCTGGTACGAGGCTTGCTAAATCTCGCCGACATGAGAACAGGACGAGGTGTCTTGGCACTGTCGCTGGTGGGCGCAGTGTTCGGGGCAGTGGCGTGTAGCGACGGCGACAATGGTAACCAGCCGGAGACAACCGCCGGCGTGGGTGGGAGCGTCGGAGGCAGCACGACCTCCCCAGGCGGGAACGCGGGCGGTGGCGTCTCCGGCACGTCTACGGGGCCGACCGCCGGGAACGCCGGCACGTTCGCCACCGCTGGTTGCGGTCCGGCGCCGACCCCCGACCCACCACCCACGGAGGAGTCGCGCTGTTTTACGCGCGAAGAGCTGGCCAGCGCTCGAGCCGACACCGGTGACGCCGGGGGAGCTGGAGGCGCCGGAGGTGCCGGAGGAGCCGGGGGCGCTGGCGAAGGCGGCAGCGGCACGCTCGGCAGCGCTGGCGCAGCTGGCAGCGCTGGCGAAGGCGGCACCGCTGGCAGCACTGGTGACGCCGGGAATGGCGGCACCGGCGGCGCGCCGAGCGACGCGTGCCCGTCGATCGATTGGCACACTCACCCCGGCATCGAGACCCTGTGGACGCTGTGGCGCGGAGAGCCGCCGACGGAGAACGGCGAGCAGTGCTGCTACGTGCTGCGGCCCTCTTGCTACTAGGTGGGATTGGTTGTTGGGGAACACGACCGGCCAGGGCGATGCCTGTCGCGCCCCACGGCCCCACTCCACGCCCCCATTCACGGCCCACTCCACGTCCCTGTAACGGCCTCTGAGGAGTGACAGAGCCAGTGGCAGTGGCAGCGCCAGCGCCAATGGCAGTGCCAGCGCCAGATCGGGCCGCGCTTCGCGCGTTGCCTACCGCTGTCGAAATCGGCCGCGCTTCGCGCGTTGCCCTACCGCTGTTGAGATCGGCCGCCTTCGGCGTTGCCTACTAACGGCCGCGTTCTACGGCGCCGTAACGAACTCGCCTTACGGCTTCTTGTTCGTTCGGGCCTTCCGATCGTGCCGGTGTGCTCGGCCGCGTCAAGGCCGCTCGGCCTTCGGCCTCGCGCCGCCTTCGGCGGTGCGCTTCGCGCAGCCTTGACCCGGCCTGCGACGCACGCGGCCTTCGGGCCTCGGCCGAAACGGAATGGCCGAAAGGAAGTAGCTCATGTCACTCAAAGTCGCTGAAGTCGCCTTCGAAGTCATCGTCGAGCTTCGCCCGCTCATGCCGCGCATCAAACGTTCGGATCGCTCGCTCGCCGATCAACTCCTTCGGGCTGCCAACAGCATGGTGCTCAATATCGGCGAGGCCGAGTACTCGGACCCTGGCAATCGGCGCTCTCGCTTCTACACCGCGGCAGGGAGCGCCAATGAAACGCGCTCGGCCCTTCGTCTCGCAACGGCCTGGGGCTATCTCCCTTCTGAGCAAGTCGAGCGCTCTCGCGCGCTCTTGAACGAGGTCATGGCCATGCTTTGGCGTCTTTCGAGATAGCGTTTCAATCCAGGTGCTGCGAGCCACTCGTTGAAGAGTGGCTCGCAGCACGGATGCCGGCAGCTAGTGAGAGAGCTTCCAGAGCATGGCGATGATGCGGTCGAGCAGCTCGAGCGGCTTCTGTGCATCCTTGTTGTTGAGGTAGCCCCACGCCTGGCCCACACGTAGGGCTGCACGCGTCTCGTTGGCGCTGCCAGCGGCCGTGAAGAAGCGCGCTCTTTTGTTGCCGGGATCTGAGTAGTTGGCCTCACTCACATTGAGTGCGATGCTGCTCGCCGCGCGGCTGAGTTGCACAGCGAGTGCGCGATCCCGGCGGCGTATGCGGGGCAAGAGAGGCTGCAGCGCGGCGATGAGCTCGTCGCTGACTCGTTCGACATCGAATGACATGGCGATCGTCGTCCTTTCCGAACGCGCTGGCGTTCGCGCAGGCAAAATCAAGCAGCGAACGACGGAGCAAGCCGTAAACCGAGTTCGTCCCAGCGACGTGGAGCGCGGCCGTCAGTAGGCACCGCCGAAGGCGCCCGATCTCACGAGCGGTCGAGACCGAGCCCGATCCCGCGACCTGATCTCGGTCTCGGAAGGCAACCGCCGAAGGCGGGCCGATCGGTCTCGGCCTCGGAAGGCAACCGCCGAAGGCGGCCGATCGGCCTCGGCCTCGGAAGCCCCGCCGAAGGCGGGGCGATCGGTCTCGGTCTCGGTCTCGGGGGCGGGCGCGGTTACTCCCAGCCGCCGCGCACGGGTACCAGTCGTTCGCGCGAGCCCACTCGGGCGAGCGCGAGCACCGTGCGGTCCCCGTCGACGGAGAACGGGATGCGGCGCGTGGACCCGGCGAGCGTGAGCGTGAGCTCGCCGCGCGCGCGCCCGCCGCCGCCGGCGCGCACGATCTCCACGACGTAATCGCCGACCTTGGCGCCGCGCAGCGAGAGGCCCTCGCGGCTGGTGCTCACCACGTCGCGCGCTGCGATGATGGCCTTGGTCGGGGCGCCGAGCCAGGAGACGCGGTGCCCGTCGGGATCGAGCAGCGCGAGGTCGAGATCGGCGCCGCTGTCCCAGCTGGCTTCGAGGCGGAAGTCACCGCGTAGCTCGCTGTCGTCGGCGCCCGGAGCGGCCAGCAGCTTTTCGGCGCGCTGGCGCACGGTCGTCTCGGCGTTGGTCAAGAGCTCGTCGGCGAGCGGCGACTCGCCGGTCTGGCGCAGACAGCGCGCGGCCTCGGCCAGGAGCTCGGCGTCGTTGGTCCGCAGCTCGGAGACGCCGACCAGGTGGCGGCAGCCGAGCTCCGGGCGGCCGGACCAGCGCAAGAGGCGCGCCAGCCGCTTGTGGGCAGCAACGTCGCCGGGCCTGACGTCGACGACGCTGCCCAGGATGCGGATGGCGGCGTCGCGCTGAGCGCTGCGCGCAGCGATGTCGGCGCGCGCCGTGAGCGCCTCGGGATCGAGCGGCTCCTTGTCCGACCAGCGCTCGGCAACGCGACGGGCGCGCTCGACGTCGCCGCTCTGCATCAGCAGCACGTAGAGCTTCTTCACGTCCTCGCGGCGCGGCGTATCACCGCTGGCGAGACGCTCGGCGTTGCTCAGAGCGTCGAAGCTCGCGACCTTGGGGGTGAAGCGATCGATGAAGATCTCGCCGGTGCGCTCCCAGACGCGGCGCATCGGCACCAGGCGACGCGGGGGAGGACGGCGGCGCATGCGCTCCTGTTCCTCGACGATCAGCGGGCCCATGTCGTCGCGGGGCGAGAACGAGGGCGAGGGTTTGTTGGCCGGCGGCGGGGCGGCGGCGGTCGGGGCGGGCGCGGGCTCGCTGCGCGGAGCGTCGAACTCGGGCTCGGCGGACTTGGACTTCTTGGCGGGCGCCGGAGCAGCGCTGCCGCCGAAACGGCCGTGGCCCGAGCCGAAACCTTCGCCGCTGCCCAGCGCGCCGAGGTCGCCGTCGTCGCTGTCGAAGGGGTTCTGGGTGTCGAGCTTGGCTTCCTCTTCCACGCCGTCGACCTCGAAGGTGCCGCTGGCGGCGCTGCCTTCCGCTTGCTCCTCGCCCGACCAGTGGTCGGCGTGGCGGGAGTTGTCGAGACCGAAGGCCTTGAACATGGCCGCGCTCTCCAGCACGAGCAGCGAGGTGTGGCGGCTGGCGACGCTGAAGCGGCTGGACAGGCGAACGGCTTCCTTCTTTGCGTCGGCCGTGCCCTCACGCTCGAGATCGGCGATGCGCGCGGCTGCGAAGATGCGCGGCACGAAGGCGTTGCCCTTGGCGCGGCTCGAGCTCACGTCGACCCTGTAGCGCTGCTCGAATGGATCGGCGCCGACACGGCCGCGCACGATCACGTCGCCGTTGGCGGTCTGTCCGTCGAGGCGCGCGCTGATCCAGGTCTCACCGCCCGCCGGGATCGAGTCGATCTCACTCGGGGCCATCGCGCTCAAGCCTTGCGGAAGCTCGACGCGCACGTCGCTGAGCACGCTGCCGGCCGCGGCGCCCAGCACGGCGAAGGCCATCTCCGTGGCCGTGCGTCCCGGCGTGTACGGCAACGTCACGCCGCCGCCGCCGCGCGCCACTGCCCGCAGTGTGGCGTTGTCCGACTCGGCGCCCACGCCGACGGCGCTGATGCTCACGCGCGAGCGATCGACGAAGCGCGCCACGGCGCGCTGCACGGTGCCTGGGCGGACCGGACCCACCGTGGAGGCACCGTCGCCGACGTAGATCACCTTCAGGCTGCGGCCCTGCTCGCGCTTGACCGCGTCGTGACCGGCGCGCACGGCGGCCACCACGTCCGAGGCGCCCTCGGGCGGTACGTCGTTCAAGAACCGGCGCACGCGTTCGGCGCCCTCGGCGCCCGGCTTGATGGCACCGCCCGGCAGCTCGCTGCACTCCGTGTGGCAGGTCAGCACGAAAAGCCGCGTGCTCGGATCGAGCTCCCGCGTTACCCGGGCAGCGAGCTCGCTGGCTCGCCGCGCGCCCTCGCCGTACATCGAACGGCTCGCGTCGACGACCAGCGCCAGCGCCTGTCCGGTGTCGCGCGCGGCGCGCGGCAGCTTGGGGCGAAGCGCGATCGCGACGTAGGGCCGGCGATCGTCGGCGGCTGGCGTGGCGGGCGGCGTGGCGGGCTTCTGTTCCAGGGCTATCGGTTGCAGCGGCGGCTCGGCGCCCTGCTCCTCGTAGGCCCAGGCGCTGAGCTCGCGCTCGCGGTCGGGCAGCAGGTACTCGACGGCCAGATCGCCGCTCGGCGAGAAGTCTCGCTGCTCGAAGTTCAGCGCCGCGCTGTCGCCGCGATCAGCCGTCTTGATCTCGTAGCCGTGGGCGCGCACACCCTGGCGGGCGTCGTGCCCCCGGACCTCGATGTCGGCGCGGAACTGGGCCACGCGCGTGCTGCCGCTGGGATCGTAGGCCAGCGGGTAGGCGTAGCGCCGCACGCCGGCCGCGGCTGGAACGGCCTGCGTGTAGGCCAGGATGACGCGGCGCGAGCCCTTCTTCGGGATGGGGAAGATCTTCAGCTCGAAGCGACCGCCGCGCTGCCACTCGAGCAGAGCGGGGTCGCGCCACGGCCCGGGTACCCAGATGATCTCTTCGCGCGGCTTGGGCGCCTTGGGCGCAGCGTTCTGGATCGTGCCGCGCCAGATGGCGGCGGCGCGCTCGCGATCGACGAACGCGCCTTCCTCGAGCTTGCCGTCGACCTCGAGGGCCAGGCGCTCGATCTGGGCGTCGGGCGGCAACGGAAAGCGAAAGATGCCTTCCAGCACCTGATCGGTCTGGTTGGAGAAGACTTCTTCCACCTCGGTGCGAGCGACGGCGCCGGCGATGCGCACGCGCACGGCGTGCGAGGTGAGCGTCACGGCTCCGCGACGTTCGTTGCTCTCGCCCGGCTTCTTGGCGATGAGCTCGCCCAGACCTCGATGGGCCTCGCGCTCCTCCGTGGCGCCGCCGAAGGCGTCCTCGCCCCATGCCAGCGCGTCGGCCAGTGACGGCGTCGGCGACACCACGGGCGGCGTGCCCTGCAGCAAGCTGCCCGTCTCGCCGGCTCGCACCATCACGCTCTCGCCCGACGCGTTGTCGAGCGCGACGCTCCCGCGCAGGACGTCGACACCGGCGCGCGGACCTTCGGCACGGACGGCGAGCTTGGTGCCGGTAACGCGCACGGTGCCCGAAGGCAGATCGAAGCGCGCCTGGTCGCCCTTCGCCTCCGGGATCTCCGCGAGCAGAGCGCCGTGATCGAGCTTGGCCCGACGCTGGCCGTCACCGAGCAGCACGAGCTCGGTGCCGCGATCGAGCAAGAGGCGGCTGCCGTCGCGCATGGTGAGCTCGGCACGCGTGCGGTAATCCGTGCGAATCACCGACCCCGCGGGCACCTCGCTCTTGGCAGGCAACGTCCGGCAATCGCGCCCCGAAGGGTCACAAGCCTTGAGCCCGTCGGCGTCACCCGCCGTCCGCGCCACCACTCCGCGCCAACCTGCGGAACCAACGTCGCCCTTCTTGTGAGGCTGGAAGGCCAGGATGGCGGCTCCCGCCGAAGCGACCATCATTGCGATCGTGATGGCGGTGATGGTGCGCGAAGAGCGCTCATTGTCACCTCTGGGTTTTTCCTCTCTGGGCTTCCCCTCGTCGGGTCCGTCTTCGTCGGAGTTCGGCGGTTCGGAATCAGGGCGGTCGGTCATCACTACGGTCCTCGGCAGAGAAGAGTGGGCTTGGTGTGCGTCGTTTCTCCCAATTCAAACGCGCGCACGAGCGACAGCTTTCAGGCGAGTCTCATGGAACCGCAGGGTTTTCTCCATTGCTACTCGCGAACAACTAAAGACGGATGTCTTCGCCAATCGGTTTGTTCCGTCGGACTCGGTTCGCAGCGGTCACACCACTTGGCCGCTCGTTCGATTAGAGCAAAAGCTCTAATCGGCCATTTGGGGGCGGGCGCTTTCAGCGGAATCGCACGCGATCTCCAGGGATTTTCACGAGCACGGGGGCGGGGCCTACACTCGCCGCTGCTTGCCCGAATTACCCGACGTCGCAGTTTACGTGGAGCGCCTGGCCGATCTCCTCGCCGGCCAGGTGATCGAGCAAGCACGGCTGAAGAGCGCATTCCTGCTGCGTTCGTTCGACCCACCACTGCCGGCGGTCGTCGGCAAGCGCGTGCTCGCTACCAGTCGCATCGGTAAGCGTATCGTGCTCGAGCTGGAAGACGACCTCTTGCTCGTCTTTCACCTGATGATCGCCGGGCGTCTGCACTGGAAGGAGCGCGGCGTGAAGCTCACGCGCAAGACCGATCTCTTCGCGCTCGACTTCGCGACCGGCTCGCTGCTTCTGACCGAAGCCGGTACCAAGAAGCGCGCAAGCCTGCACGTCGTGCGCGGGCGAGCGGCGCTCACGCAGTTCGAGCGCGGCGGCGTCGAGCCGCTCGAGTCCACGCCGAAGGAGTTCGCGGAGGCGATCGTGCGCGAGAACCGCACGCTCAAGCGCGCGCTGACCGATCCACGCCTGGTGAGCGGCGTGGGCAACGCCTACTCCGACGAGATCCTGCATCGGGCCAAGCTGTCGCCGCTCAAGCGTACTCACGACCTGAGCTCGGCCGAGATCGAGCGACTGCGCCTGGCCACGATCGACGTGCTGAAGGAGTGGGTCGCACGCCTGCGTGCCGAGGCGGCTGGCGGATTTCCCGAAAAGGTCACGGCGTTCCGAAAAGAGATGGCCGTCCACGGCAAGTACAAAAAGCCGTGCCCGGTGTGTGGCAACCCGGTGCAGCGCATCGTCTACGCCGAGAACGAAGCCAACTATTGCGCCCAGTGTCAGACCGGTGGCCGTCTGCTCGCCGATCGTGCGCTATCGCGGCTGCTCGGCGAAGACTGGCCCCGATCCCTGGAGGAGCTCGAGGAGCTCAAACGTCCTCGCGAGTGACGCGGACATTGTTCTGATGTAAAGCCTTGTAACAGTGAGCGCACCCGTGTCCCCGCCCGTGGCAACGTCGGAGCCCCCGCCGAGCGATCCCACGCCGGAGGCGACCTCGTGCTCGCTGATGGTCGTCGACTTCGACTTCACCAACAAGATCGAGAAGACGATCGAGTTCGACGAGGCGCACGCGGCGATGGCCGCCGGCCGCTTCGTCTGGATCGACATCCTGGCCAGCGACGTCAAGGAAGCGCGACGTCTGCTCAAGGCGCTCAAGATCGTCGCCGAGGAGACCATCGACGACGCGCTGAAGAACGAGCCGGCAACACAGCACGCGCGCTACGACGACTACATCCACATCGTCTTGTCCGGCTGCCGCCAGCGCAAGCAGCACTTCGACCTCGAACGGGTGGACGTGATCCTGGCCGAACGCTTCATGGTCACCGTGCACCGCCAACCCGTGGTGTTCTTGAACTCGGTACGCCGTGACTACCGCAGCGACTTCCTGCGCTTCGCCCGTAGCCCGAGCTTCCTGATCTACGAGCTCTGGGATCACCTGCTGGAGAACTACCTGCACGTGCAGAAGCTGATGGAGGAGCGCGTCGAGCTCCTGCAGAACGAGCTGCGCGGCAACGTCGACGACGGCGTGTTCTCGCGCATCTCCGAGCTCGGCGCCGACCTGCTGCACTTCCGCAAGGTGTTGCTGCCCGCTCGCGCGGTACTGACCGATCTGTCGTCGCGCCGCAGCATCTTCATCAGCGAGGCGACCCAACCCTTCCTCGCCAACATGGTGGGCACGCTGGAGCACGTGCTGCAGGATCTGCTGGTCGACCGTGACATCCTCAGCGAGTCGCTGAACCTGTACATGTCGGTCGTCAGCCACCGCACCAACCAGGTGATGAACCGCCTCACGGTGGTGAGCGTGATCTTCATGCCGCTCACCTTCTTGTGCGGCGTTTACGGCATGAATTTCGATGTCTTGCCGGAACTGCACTGGCAGAGCGGCTACGGCATGTTCTGGGGCCTGACCTTCGTGATCGTGATCACGCTCACCATTCTGATGCGCCGCGCGAAATTGCTGTGATCAGCCCTTTGCCGGCTTGATGTTCTGGTTCACGCGGAACAGGTTGTGCGGGTCGTACTTGGCCTTGATCGCCGCCAGTCGCTTGTAGTTCGCGCCGTAGCTCGCCTCCACGCGATGGTCGGCCTCGTCGTCCATCATGAAGTTGACGTACGAGCCCTCGAGGTTGAAGCGGTGCACGGCGTTCCAGTAACCCCGGCCCCAGTTCTTGAGCTTGTCGGCGTTCTTCGCCTCGGGATCGATGCCGGCGATGACCATCGAGAAGGACGCGTCGCGAGCGCCCCAGGGAGTGGCGTCGCCGGGCACGCGGCGCACGGCACCGTCGATCGGGTAGAGGTGCATCAGGCACAAGTCGCTCGGGGCCTGGGCCGCCTGGGCGATGTGTGTGTCGATGGCCTCGTCGCTGAGCTCCTTGACGAAGTCTCCCTTCCAGTACCATTGCAGGCCCTTGGGGAAGAACGGATCGAACAGGCCCTGGATCGCCGGAAACGGCATCTCACCCATCCAGTTGAAGAGCGGCGCCGGCAGCTTCGAGAGCAGCGGCTCCAGCAGGCGCTGAGCGTCCCCGGCCTTGCCGTTGTAGCTGCCGATGATGGCGCAGGCGCGCTTGCCCCAGTGTTCCTTCGGAAAGGGCTCCACCGGCGGCACCGTCTTCAGGCCGACGAAGATCCCGAGCTCCTCGGGCGCGTTGCGAATGAAGTCGCGGTACGCCGTCATGACCTTCTTGGCGTCCTTGGCGGCGTCCCAGAAGATCGGCCCTGCGAACACCATCTTCACCGGGTGGGCCTGGAACAAGAAGCTCGAGACCACGCCGAAGTTGCCGCCGCCGCCGCGCAGCGCCCAGAACAGGTCGGGGTGTTTCTCCTTGTTCGCCGTCACGAAGCTGCCGTCGGCCAGAATGACGTCGGCTTCGAGCAGGTTGTCGATGGTCAGGCCGTGTTTGCGCGTGAGGTACCCAATGCCGCCGCCCAGGGTTAGGCCCGCGACGCCGGTGCTACCGACGATACCGAAGGGGACCGCGAGCCCGAAGGCATGAGTGGCGTGGTCGACGTCGGTGGCCGTGCAACCCGGCTCGACCCGCACGGTCTTGGCCGCCGGATCCACGCGAACTCCCTTCATTCCCGAGAGATCGATGACGAGGCCGCCGTCGCAGCTGCCCAGCCCCGGGCCGTTGTGGCCGCCGCCGCGCACCGCCACGAGCAGCTTCTGCTCGCGAGCGAAGTTCACGGCGTTGATGATGTCAGCGACGTCCGCGCAGCGGGCTATCAGCCGCGGTCGCTTGTCGATCATCCCGTTATAGAGAGCCCGTACCCCGTCGTAGTCGGGATCCGTCGGGCCAACGAGCTGTCCCCGGAAGCCAGCGATCGAAAGCTCGGCCATCTTTCTCCTCCTCGCACAGACTTGGTCTGGGC
>DATLIL010001260.1:0-4330 GCA_035539475.1 Polyangiaceae bacterium | reverse complement strand
GACGGGGACGCCCTGGGGCGGCTCAAGCGCGAGCTGCCGGAACTCACGAGCGAGCTCTGGCTCTCGCGCCTCTGCGCCAACAAGAACGAAGTGACCGCATTCGGCACGATCGCCGAGTGACGATTGAACGGTTCAGGTGCGGTCGGGCACCCATCCCAGCGTGCGTTTGCGAGTAAAAGTCCTGGCGGAACGAGTGGCAGAACCCAGCATCAGCTCCTCATCGGCCGAGCTCGAGGACGACGAGACACGGCAACACCTGCAGCGCCGGCTCATGCTCGTGTTCATGGTCTCGGCGGGTGTGTCGGCGTTTTACGGACTGGGTCCGTTCATCGCGGCGCTCGCCACCGGGCGGCTCAGCCAGTCCGTGCTGGTCCCGCTCACCACACTGGTGATCGCGCTCGGCAACGGGGTCCTGGCGCTGCGCTGTTACCGTGGGAAACGCCGGCTCCAGGAGCTCTGGGTGCTGGATGCCGTCGCCAGTGCGGTGACGTGCTGGATGATCGCAGCGTCGATCACGCAGGTGCGACCGCCGAACGAGGCCTCGATCTCGCTGCTCCTGGGTCTCACCTACGTGATGATGGCGCGGGCGCTGCTGCTGCCGAGCTCGGGCTGGCGCACGTTCCTGGTGTGCGTGCTCGCGGTGCTGCCGGGCGGCCTGGTGGCAACGTGGCTCCGCGTGGCAGGGCTGGGGCACGCGGCCGGGGCCAGCGAGTGGCTTTCGCACGGCTACGTCGTGTTGCGTAACTGCGCTGTCACCACCTTTCTCGCGGTGCTGGCCTCGAACGTGATCTACGGCCTCAGGCGGCGGGTCCGCGAGATTGCGCGCGTGGGGCAATACGTGCTGCGCGAGAAGGTGGGCGAAGGCGGCATGGGCGTCGTCTACCGCGCCACGCACGCTCTCCTGCGACGTGACACGGCGGTCAAGCTCTTGCTCCCGACGCGAGTCAGCCCACAAAGCCTGGCGCGCTTCGAACGCGAAGTGAAGCTCACGGCCCAGCTCACGCATCAGAACACCGTGGCCGTTTTCGACTACGGGCGAACGCCCGACGGCGTCTTCTACTACGCCATGGAGTACCTCGAAGGCGGCGACCTCGAGCAGCTCGTGGCGTACGCTGGCCCTCTCGAGCCTGCGCGCGCGATCTGGATCTTGGAGCAGGTCTGTCGTGCGCTCGGCGAGGCACATGCGCTCGGCCTGGTGCATCGCGACATCAAGCCCAGCAACGTCATCGTGTGCGAGCGCGGGCGAGAGGGCGACGTCGCCAAGGTCCTGGATTTCGGACTGGTGATGGACCTGAACACGAAACAGGCCGGAGCCACGCAGAGCACGACTCTCGTGGGGACGCCGCTCTACCTCGCACCCGAGAGCATCGCGTCACCCGCCGACGTGAACGCCCGGAGCGATCTCTACTCGCTCGGCGCCGTCGCTTACTTCTTGCTCACCGGTCAGCCTCCCTTCAGCGGAGCGAGCATCGTCGAGGTGTGCGCGGCGCACCTGCATACGCCGCCGCGCCCGCCCTCCGAGCGGAGTCCGGCCGTTTCACCGGCGCTCGACGCCGTGATCTTGCGCTGCCTGGCCAAGGAACCCGCCGCGCGCTTCGAGTCGGCCCTTTCACTGCGCGAGGCGCTCCTGGCTTGCCCCGAAGCGGTCGCCTGGAACGCGACCGCCGCGCTGGAATGGTGGCAAGAGCACCGCGGGCCCTTCGCTGTCGAAGGTCGCGCCCGCGGCCGCGCCGACAGCTCCGGGACCGAGGGCGCGCTGCGTATCGACCTCGAGGCACGGGCTCCTCTGGCCTGAGCGCTACAGCGCCACAATCATGACGACGCGTTCATGTTCGGGTCAGCCGGGCTCGACCACCAACTCTGCTACTCTGCGCAAGCGGTGGAGACAGTTCGCAGCAAGTCGATGATCGCGGTCCGTCAGGGGGTGTACGTCGTCTACGTGCACACGGCGGAGTCGCCGAGCGACGAGGAGTGGGACCTCGCCATGCGCTTCTACGAGGCTGCGGACGTGAGCCGGCTCAAGACGCTGGTTTATACGGATGGCGCCGCGCCGAACGCGGCCCAGCGTGGCCGTCTCAATGCGGCG
Organism: Polyangiaceae bacterium; assembly: GCA_035539475.1. Lineage (GTDB taxonomy): Bacteria > Myxococcota_A > Polyangia > Polyangiales > Polyangiaceae > PMG-095. The sequence continues at coordinate 2,244 of DATLIL010001260.1, read as the reverse complement.
CTCGGCGGCCACAAGTTACTCATGGCCCTGCTCACGCCTTCGGTGTTCGCGCGCGCGGCGGGCACGGCCATCAGCTGGTTCAACCCGAATGTTCGGGTCTTCGGCCCCGGCGACTTCGATGCGGCGCTACGCCACCTCGCCGCCTCTCCGGAGGAGGGTGCAACGCTCAGCGGCCTGGTCGAAAAGCACAAGGCCGAGCTCGGCATCTCGTTCTCTGCCGCCGAGCGCCCGGCGCCGCCCTGAACGACCAGGTACGGCGCCGGTAACACGCAGAGAGCCGTCAGTTACAGGTGACGATGCTGACGTCGTTCGAGCTCGTGGTGCAGGCGTCGACACCGGTTCCGCCGTTGATGCTGTCGGCGCCCGTGTCGCCCCACAGCGCGTCGTCGCCGTTGCCGCCCACCACCTGATCATCGCCGTTGCCGCCGTGGATCGAGTCGTTGCCGTCGCCGCCGCACACGACGTCGTTGCCGCCGGCGCTCGTGATCGTGTCGTTGCCGCCGCGACCGAGGATCACGTCGTTGCCCGAGGTGCCGAGGATCACGTCGTTGCCGCTGGTGCCCGAGCACGGCCGGCCCGCCACGCCGTTGACGGTGCAGCCGCTCGTGGCGCTGGCGCTCGGGCAGGGATCCGGCACGAGCTCCACGGCGCCGATGTCACAGGCCAAGCCGCGCGGTCGTGTCACGCCGCGCTGATCGACCGAGGTCATGCAGCTGACTCCGGCGTCCTTGGCCGGGCTGGTCGCGCGCAGGAGATGCGTCATCGTCGCGCCGCCGTTGAAGGCGAGCGCGGGGTCGATGATCGCATTGAGCGCGTCGCTCGGCGTGATGTCGCTGGCGTCCGGCGTGAACCCGACGACGCCCGACACGCCGCTGTGCCCGAACAGGTTCCCCGACGTCGTCGCGTAGTTGTAGCCCCATGCGGGGCTCAAGTAGGCCTCGCCGGCGGCGTTGCCCGCGATCAGGTTCTGAAACAGCTCCATGCTGTAGAGCGCGCCGTAGACGCCGACGTCCGCGTTGCCCGTGATGGTGCTGCTCACGACTTCGAAGAACTCGCCGCCAATGCCCAAGCCGTTGTTGCCGGAGACGGTGGTATTGGACACCGTCAGGTTGTGATACGCGGCGTAGACGCCAGCGCCGTCGTTGTCGAAGATCGCACTCCGATCGATCAACGTGCCGCCGAAGACGGAGATGACGCCGCTGCCGAGGTTGCCGGCGATGGTCGTGCCCTGGATCGTCACGCCCGAGCCGCGGTCGCCGACGGCGACGTCGCTATTGCCGGTGATCATGCAGTCCTCGATCGTCGTGGACGCGTAGTAGGTCTGCACTGCGGAGCCAAAGCCGTAACCGATGTTGTCCATGCCCGCGCCGCCGCTGACAGTGGCATCGCGCAAGGTCAGATCACCGGAAAACTCGACGCCGAAGATGCGGAACTCCTCTGCGGAGATGTCGCGCTCGATCGTGCTGCCGTTGCCTTCGATCGTGATGGTCGACGTCACCACCGGCAGGCCGGTGCCGTAGTGCCAGTCGTTGTCGGGCGCCGTGAGCACGACGTGCGCGTTCCGCGGCATCAGGATGGTGTCGGCGCCACTGCCCGCGCTGCAGCCACCCACGGCGCTGTCGCTGTTGGCGGCGTGAATGGCGTTCTGCAGCGAACAGCTGCTGCCGACGTTGATGGTGGCGGCCTGGAGCGGAGCCGCCGTGAGCAGCACGGCGCCGAGCGCAGTGAGTGCCTGGCACAAGCGCCGGGCGAGCGGCCGCTGGAGAGCGACGTGAACGGATTCTAATCTTCCCTTGGTGGTGGTCGTGACCATGGCCGGCGCGGAAAGCAGAATCCGCACCAGGGGGCCATTGACGACGAACACCTACGCAAAAGCCGGTTCGAAACGACACCGACAGCGTTTCGCCCCCGGTTGCGACGTCCGCTGACGTCCGCGGACGTCCGTTCGACTGGCCAGCTGGCTGCGACTGGGCTCTAGTCTACGACCATGGATCCCGAGCTCCTCAAGAAGACGATGGACACGGTTGCGACGAAGGTGACCGACGTCGGCATGAAGGTCATCGGCGCCTTCATCCTGTATCTGGTCGGACGCTGGCTCATCAATTGGGTCATCCATCTCGTGCAGCGCTCGCTCGAGCGGCAGAAGGTCGACCCCACGTTGCTCCGTTACGTCGGCACGGTGATCGCCGTGCTGGCCAACATGGCGCTCGTCGTCGCCATTCTCGGCTACTTCGGCGTCGAGAC
>DATLIL010001259.1:0-2896 GCA_035539475.1 Polyangiaceae bacterium | reverse complement strand
GGCCCCAGGACTAGGGGGGCGGTGCTGACTCGGGCTTCCAGGGCTTGGGCGGCGGGGGCGGCAGCTCGTCGCTCAGCGGAACCAGGGCAAATGCCTCGATTTCGACGTCCCGGCCGCCGTAGACGATGAAGCGTGTGCTTTGCCCCGGCCGTGCCCCCACCTTGGCCGGCAGGGTCACCCAGACCTCGCTCGCCTCGCTGCCCGCCGGGATGGCGAGCCGCACGGAGCGCTCGGGGTCGAGAGCCGGCAGGTTCCGTTGCTTCTTGAGCTCGCCTGCTCTGGTGTAGCTCACGAGGTGCTCGGCCGAGCCAAAGATGAGCTCGCCGGGCGCCTGGCCTCGCCGCTTGGCGCGCACCAGGAGCCGGACCCCGCGACCGTTACCGCCGCGTGGCACCACCACGGGCACCGCCACACCAAGGGCGCTCTGATCGCGCAGGCGCTTGAGGTCGCGCTCCTTGGGACCACCGACGTGCTGCAGGATCCCCGCCTTCAGCGCGAAGCCCACGCCGCCAGCCAGCGGATCCGGCGTGCCCAGGAAGCGAACCAGCGGGGCGGCCAGCTCTTCTTCCGCGCCGAGGTCCACCAGCGCCTGGACCATGGCGCGGCGGCTACTTTGCGAGCGCTCCTCGCGCAGCGCGACGACCAGGGGGCCGCGCGCCGCTTCGTCGCCGATGCGCGCCAGCGCCCGGGCCAGGTATGGCCGCAGCCGAACGTCGTCCAGGCTCTGCAAGAGCGGCCAGATGGCGTCTTTCGAGCGCAGCGTGCCGAACGCTTCGAGCAGCTGCCGTGAGCGCTCGAAATCCCTGGCGGCAACGTCTTGCCACCAGGCGATGAGCTCCCCCTCACCGCGTTTGTCGCCGCTCTCGCCCAGGGCCAGCGCCGCCAGCCGCCGCCACTTTTGCTCGGCATTGGCGCTGAGCTCGACAGCGAGCGGCGCCCCCTCACCCAACCGAGTCAGCGCCAGCGCCGACCAGCGACGGACCGTCTCGTCCTCGTCGCGCCCGAGCGAGAGCCTGAGCGCTGGCGCGGCCTCCGGTCTCTTCAGCTCGAACAGGAGCTCGGCCGCCTTCTGGCGGATGCCGAGGTCCGCGTCCTCGAGCAGACCGGCGACCTCCTCGGCCGCGTCGCCGTCGCCGGCGATCGCTCGCAGGATCGCACCGGGCCAGCCCCTGCCCTCCGCGCGCAGCCCCGTCGCCTCGTAGCGTCCGTGACTGACGGCCAGCTCCCGCAGTCGGCCGCGCAGCGCTTCGAGCTCCTTGGGCCTGACCGCGGCCAGGTTCTGTTGCTGCTGCGGATCAGTGCCGAGATCGAAGAGCTGACAGGCGCCGACGCGGCGCGCGCAGACCAGCCGCAGCGGGCCCTCGGCGAGCATCGCCTGCTCCTCCGTCTCGGCGTAGGCCAGGCCCTTGCTCGGCGGCGCCGGACCAGCCAGCAGCGACCCCAGGTCGCGACCGCGGATGCGCGGCGGACGCGGGATACCGAGCGCAGAAAGCGTGGTCGGCAACAGGTCGATGGTCTGCACCGGCTCGATCACGCGGCGAGGGCCGAGCGCACCTGGCGCCGAGACGATGAGCGGCACGCGCACCTGCTCCTCGTACACGCTGGTGCCGTGGTAGCGACCGCCGTGCTCGCCGAACTCCTCGCCGTGATCAGCGCTGGCGATCACGACCGCCTGCGGCCTCTGGGCGCGGTACGCCTTCACGATCGCGCCCACGGTGCTGTCGGCGGCAGCGATCTCGGCGTCGTAACGATCGATGTCGCGCTCACCGAAGTCGTGCTCGGCGTGCGCCTCGTAGGGTTCGTGAGGCCCGAACAGGTGGACCCAGAGAAACAGCGGCTTGTCCCGCGGCGCCTGCGCCAGGTAATCCTCGACCTGCTTGATCCGTTGCTGGCCCTCGGCGAACTCGACCCAGCTGTATTCGAAGCCGAGGTGACTCTTCTCGAAGCTCTCGAAGCGCCGCTGATCGATGAAGAACACCGCCGGGGGATAGAACGCTGCCGTGCGGTAGCCGTAGGCGCGCAGCAGGCCCGCCCACGTATCCGAGTCGCGCCCCGTGTCCTGCAGCAAGAGCGGGCGCATGTACTTGCCGGTCATCAGCGAGGTGATCGAGTACGAGGTATGCGGCGTGGCGGCGTAGGCTCGCTCGAACAGGACGCCGTCGCGGGCCAGCGCATCGAGCGCCGGCGTGGTCGGTCGGCCGTAGCCGTAGCTGCCGACGTGATCGGCGCGCAGGGCATCGATCGTGATCAGCAAGATGTCGCGGCCGCCGAGGTCGAGCGTGCGCTTGCCCGGACCGGCGACGGCGACGGCCTCCGGGACGACGTCGTCCCAGCCGAGCGGCGGCGCCACCAGCGCGGCGAGCTCGACCGCGCGGGACAAGAGCGGGGCCTTGTCGAGCAGCAGGCTGCGGAAGTTATCGAAGTACGCCAGGCGCTTGGCGCTGGGCGCGATGGCGAGCGCCAGCCCCACGAGCAGCGCCGGCACGAGCAGCCAGGCCCTGTGCCGGCGCTTGGGCTGAACGATGAGCCACGGTGAGCACAGGAGCGGCGCGAGCAGCAGCGCCAGGACGGACAGGCTCAGGTGAAACGCCGGGTAGAGCCGCACGAGCACGAGCTGATTGACGAGCTCGAGCGCCACGATCGCCAGCAGCGCGACGAACGCGGTCACGAGCGGCGAGCGCCATAGCGCTTTGCGCAGCGGCCGCGCCATGAGCCAGGCCAGGCCTGCGGCGATCAGGCCCGCTGCCAGCGCGAAGCCGAGGCGTAGGCCAGGCGCGCTCAGGTGTCGCCCGCCGCCCACCCCCCAGGCGGCCAGCGCGCCAAAGCACCCGATCAGCGCCGCGAGCACCAGTCGGTTCGACACGCTCTTGCTGCCGACGAGCAGGCTGATCAGGAG
>DATLIL010001258.1:0-2453 GCA_035539475.1 Polyangiaceae bacterium | reverse complement strand
GCACCAGCACCTTGTCACCCTCGAGCGATACCTTCTCGGTAAAGCTTCCGGGCGCCGAGAGCTCGACGTCGTGCACGACCTCGTTCTCCGCCCCGTCGGCGTCGTCGATGATGTCGATGAATTCGACGCGGATCGGTCCCGAAACCGTCACACTCGCGGGCGCCGCCACGTTGCCCGTGACTTCCACCTCCCGCCCCGAGCTGCATGCCATCGCCAGCGACCCCAAGAGCAGACACGCAGCACCCCTGATCAAACCCATGCACCTCATTTGAAGTTCCTCTTTCTACGAGCTCTTCGGCTCGTTGCTCGTGCACTAGAGCAAGCGCGATGCCAGCCGTTTCACGGCCTGAATCGAGGTGGGACGGCGGGAAAGTGTTGCTGGGCGACCACGCCTGTGAAGGAGCTACCGTGAATCGTCGCAGCTTCACCACGCGGGTTTGCCAAGGTGCCTTCCGTGTGCGACACCCGCCTGCAAACACCCATGAGCGATTCCCCCGATAGCCGCGGCAGGATCCCGCTACCCGTCGCGCTGGTGGTGCTGGCCGTGTTCTTCGGGGCCATGAAGTTTCCCGACTTCCGACCCATCGGCGCGCGCTCGGGGGCATTCCTCCTGCCGATCGGCGTGGCCTGGGCCGGCGCCGGCAAGCTCCGCGACGCCCACCCGCTCTTGCGTCGCGCCGGGCTCGTGCTGGCCATCCTGGTCGCGCTCTGGGCCGAGCTCCCGGCCCTGCGGGTCTTCTTCGGCGTGAGCGACCTCGCCATCGATCCGTTCGTGGTGCGCGCGGGCGCACTCGTGCTCGGCCTCGGCTCGCTGACGCTCGAGGCGATCGCGGCGCGGCGCTCGTTGCGGGCCCGGCTGAGCGCCTGGCTGGGTATCGCGCTCGGTTTTGCTGCCTATTTGGCCGGGGCCGCGCCGCCAGTGGCGAACAGCGAGCTCGGGCTCATGTTCGTGGCCGGCATCATCGGTTTGTGGGGCGGCGGTGCCGCAGGGCTCGCGCTCGGCGCGCTGAGCGTCAGGCTGGTGACGGGTCCGGCTGCGGTGCCTAAGGCGCCTTGAACGTCCAGGGGCGCTCGCTCGTGCTCTCGAGCTCGCGCGAGAGCCAGCCGAACACCGCGTCAGCCCACACCTCGCGCCCCTCCTCGTTCGGGTGGATCTTATCCTTCTTGCGCGGAAGGTCGCCGACGAGCGACGTGGAGTCGATGACCCGGCACGGTGCCGAGCTCTCGCTGATCACCTTCATGAAGCCGGTGTCTGCCTTCCACAGCGGGGGCAGCACCCACACGCAGGGACGCCCGCCGAGGTGCTTCACCAGACGCTTCACCGCGCCGGCGCGCTGCTCGGGGTTGGGGATCTCGATCTCGTTCGCGCCGAGCGTGACCATGACGAGGTCCGGGTTGTACTTACCCACGTACTTCGGTAGCGCCTCGCCAAAGGCCCAGGTCGGCACGTAGCTCGCTGTCTCGAACTCGAGGATGTAGCGTACGCCTGCTGCCTTGAAGCGCTTACCGAGAGGCACCCCGAGCGAAGCCGCGAACGAATCGCCGACGTGCAGCACCAGCGTGCCCTTGGGCAGGTCGGCGGGGGCCGACTGAGGCTCGGTCTTGGCCTGGCTCGGCAGCGGCTCCGCTGCCGTGACGCCGCTCGGCTGCTCGCTGGCCACGGCGGGCTCGCCGGTGGGCGCAGGCTCGGCAGAACTCGAGGGGACGACTGGTGCGGTGACGACCGCGGGCTGCTCGCGCGCTGGAGCCGCGCAGGCGGCGAAGCCGCACAGGGCTACGGACAGCAGGAGCTGTTCCAGCCGACACCTACGTCGCGGTTCTTGCATCCGTCACGCTTGCCCACCACGTTGCGCGCCTGGTGGGTCCCTCCGACGTAGCGAAACGCCTGCGGGCGGTCACGCAAATTCGTCTGGCAATCGCTGTCGAACTCTGGAGTCCGCTCACGACGGACGTTTTTCGTTTCGACCTCGACGTCTTCACCAGAGACACTGATCTCGGCGTCGAGCACGCAGCCGAATCCGGGCTTTTCGCTGCGACCCTCGGCGCAGCGCGGCTGACCTGGTGCGGCGCAGCGCGCGCCGTTCCAGGCCTTGCCGGCCTCGCAAACGACCTCGTGCACGCCGTGTTTGCAGCTGCCATCGGCGTTGGCGCCGAAGGGACACGTCGCGCCCGCTGCCGTCTGCGCGCAGCGGAAACCGAGATGCGAGCCCTGCTCCCAGGGTAGCGAACGATTGCGCAGCCGCGTGTGCATCCACTTTTCGAAGCGCCGGCTGAAGCTGCCGCCGCGATAGACGCGTGCGTGAGCGTGCTCGGGCGGCCACGGGTAGGGCCCGTACCAGTCCGCGGTCCACTCCCAGACATTGCCGCTGATGTCGAACAGTCCGAACGCGCCCGCCGGATAACTCTTAACGGCGCAGGTCCCGTTGTGCTTCCAGCAGGTGCGCCCGTCGGGC
>DATLIL010001257.1:0-23552 GCA_035539475.1 Polyangiaceae bacterium | reverse complement strand
ACGTCAGCTGTCGTTCATGAACTCGAGCTGCTTCAAGGCGTTCGTGACCTGGATCGACGCGGTCAAGACCGATACGCGCCAGTACCGCATCGTGCTGCTCGCCAACCCCGACCTGCACTGGCAGCGCCGCAGCCTCGAGGCGCTGCGCCGCCTCGCGACCGGCATCGTCACCGTCGAGCAATCGACGGGCTGACAGAGCGTGTGACGCGGGGAGCCGCGAGCTCGCCCGCGGAGTCCCAGTTCACACGCGATTTCGCGTTACCCAAGTCTCATGATTGATCGGAAGTTTTCATTGACGTGACGGCGCGCAGGGCGATGGCGAGGACGCCAAAACCAGCCCAAATCGTTTGCCACCCTGGCGGCCCGTTGTTTTTGAGGTGTCCGCCGAGGCCCGCGATGGCCCAGAGGACCTGCTGTACGGAGGGCGCTGACCCGAGCTTCACCCGAGTCGAGATGGCGCGCAGGACGTCGAGTTCTTCTCTCGAGATGAGATCTGCCGCAGGCCGCTGCTCGTCGTGGTGGGCCAGGTGACGCATCAACAGCAGCCGCCATGCGATGGGGGCAAGCAGAGCGAGCGCGTTGAGCAGTGAGTGCAGCGACATCAGTTGCCGCTGTTCGTAGGCGCAACCGGTCTTGAGGGCTTTGAAGTATTCCTCAATCTTCCAGCGCAGCCGATAGATGTCCACGATGCGCTCGACGGCGGCCGGCGTATCGATAGGTTCGCTTGTGAGCAAGATCCACTCGACCGGCGGCTGATCCGTCGGCGGTTCGGGCTCGAAGACCTTGACGACGTTCAAGGCGACGCGGTCGTGAGCGCTTTGCGCCGTCTTTGGCCTGGGAAACTCGATGCGCGCCGATTTGATATGAAGCGTCGCGACCCGGCCATTGCGACGTAGATTCGCTCGACCCTTCCCGCCGCGGCTTTTTCGGCCTTTTCGAGGCGAGATCGGCACCTCTCGGAAGAGTTGGCTTTCGCTTTGCGCGAAAACGTCGGCCATGGTCGACATGCGGTCCTCGAGATATCGGTTGTGGTACGCGCGGATGACGAAAGCGATCTCCTGTGCCGCCAGCTCCGCGAACAACGGATAGCTGTCCGCTTCGCTATCCATCACGTGCACCGTCCTGGCTCGCCCTTGCAACCGTTGCTCTGTTTCGACGGCGAGCTTGCGCCAGCGGTCAGCCTCCAACTCTTCGCGAGGTCGCTTCGTTATCGGCCGCTTCCTGTCTTTTTCGCTTTTCGCGCGCGCGTGCGGGATGAAACCGAGCAATCCCAGCGGTGCCCCCTTCGCCTCCAAGCTCACTGCCAAAGCAAAATGGGCTTCGAAGCCTGGCTGACCGCTCGACAGATAGCCCATGCCTTCCCGAGCCTCGTTCTCCGTCTTGAACGAAAACTCGCTGGTGTCGTGCACCACCACCACCTGCTCTTCCTGGCCGCACCTACCGACGGTCGCTTGCACGTGCGGCTCAAGCACTGCCTGCCACGTGATGTTCTCGTTCTTCAGAAAGCGGTACGTCGCTTCGAGCTCCGAAGGGCTCGCTGCAAGCTGAGGAAAACTCAGTCCGGGCCCTCGGGACACCTGCTCCGCTAGCTTCACGAGACGCCGTGCCCTCCGCGGATCCCCCAAGCGTGCCCCTTCAAATTCATCAGAAACGTCGCCTGACGGCTGCCTCGACATGACCCCCTTAGATCACATCCCAGACTTGTGTGGGATCCTGAGACCTGGGTAACGAGTTGGGCGACGTGCAAACGGTCACTCCGAGGCGGGTGGTGGCGGCCAGAGGCGACGGCGGCCAGAGGCGACGGCGGCCAAGGGTCCAGCAGCGCGACACGCGGGGGAAGTTTTGATCCGTCAGGCCGAGCGCAGGCTACACGCTCGTTTCGAACCCGCGGGAAACCCGGAGGTCCCTTTGCTCGCCGTGTTGACGGGATGACTACTGCGCGTACATGCCCGCGAGCGTGTTGAACGCGGTGCGCTTGTCGCGCTGGATCGAGCACAGGCCCCACCACTCTTCGTTGGCCATGCCGTCGGGGTGGACGGCATTGGCGAAGCCGCCGTTGTCGTGGCTGCTGGCGTTGCCGGACTTCCACCATTCGTCGGTCAGCGCGTAGGGTGTGCCGCCGAGGGCAGGGAAGTCCTCGTCATTCGCGCTCAGCCACTCGTGGATCTCGCCAGTGAGCGACTCGATCGCCAGCGATTGCGCGGCCTGGTCTTCGCTGTTGGTGTTGGTGTTCCAGGCGTCCGCGCCGTATTCGCCCACGAACATCGGCTTGTCGGAGAGATTGAGCCAGTTGTTGAAGCGCGTGGCGAAGGTCAGACCTGGATAGATGTTGACCGACCACACGTCGGCGTTCGGGATCTCGTTGTACTGCGTCAGCGTCGGCACCTCGCCGAAGCTCACCGCCACCGGGTGATCGGGATCGAGTCCGTGAATGGTGTCGATCGTACTGTTAACGATATCCCTCGCGGCATTGTAGGAACCGGCGCCGTAAAGCTCGTTGTAGTTGAACTCGTTGCCCACGACCCACATCAGCATGGCGGGGTGGTCCTTGAACGCGTTGACCGCGTCCACCACGTGACCCTGATCGTCGTGTGACAGCAGCACGCTCATGATCACCATGACGCCGCGCGCGTAGAGGTCGTCGAGCAGCTGAGTGCCGGCACTGCCAAGCTCGAAGATGTCGTACGTCTTGACCGTGTTGGCGTTGAGCTCCTCGATCAGAGGCACGTCCTGGTTGCGGTACTGCGTATAGAAGTCCGCGTACCCGCCGGTGTTGGTCTCACCGACGCCGGTCGGGCTCCAGCCGATGCCTTTGATCACGAACGGCGTGGGCGACTCGAGCTCTCCGTTGACGCGCTTGCCGACGAACAGGCGATAGCCGTCGACGAACACCCAGCTCGCCGTGCTCGATTGCGGCGGCGGCGCGGTGATGACGTAGCCGCCCCCGCTGCCCCCGCTGCCCGCGGACCCTGACGTGCCAGCGCTGCTGCCGGCCGCGCCGCCGGCGTCACTCCCCGAAGTAGGCGTCGAGCCGCCGCTGCCCGCGGCCGTCGAGCCTCCCATGGGCGCGGTGCCGGCCGTGTTGGCCGTCGAGCCGCCTCCCGACTGACCGCCACTGCCGCCAGCGGTCCCGCTGCCGGCCGTCCCGCCCCCGGAATCACTCGAGTTTCCCGGGATATTTCCACCGCAAGCGGTGCCGAGCAGCGTTGCGAAGACAACGGACACGCAGGCCAGGCGATGCGGACTCATCGAGGCGACGTCAGTGGATGTTCGAGGTCTCATTCCGTGATCAGTGAAAGCCTTCGGATCGTCTAAGAGGGCCGTTGGCAAAAACGGCTCATACGAATCGCATGGCACTTCACAGCAGCGACGGAATCGAGGATCGTGCGCTGCCCGCGCGGACAATGGAGCGAAAAGAAATGGTCTTCCAACTGCCTCAGTTCGTGACTGCGGCCACCGTGGTCGCGGCGGCAGTTCTGCTCGCCGGTTGTGGTCCCTCGGACGAATCGGATCGCCTCACGAACCCCGGACCTCTCTCCGGTCCCTTCTATGTTTCGGACCACTTCGCCCCCAGCGGGCACATGGGCGACGGCGAGGTGGCCGGCTACATCACGGCACTGGTCGGCGAAGAAGCTCTCGAAGCGCGCCGCACTTGGTGCGCGGGTGCCCTCTCGAGCGGCGCGCCAGTCACCGACGGCTGCCCCGAGCGGCCTCCAGGCGCAGGTGGTGATCCGTACGTGTTCATCTGGGACCCCGGGCCTCAGATGTGGATGGGTGTGTACTGGGTCTACCCGGCCAACAATTGGGGTAGAGTCCCGGGCCGCGCGCTGGACCCGAATTACCGTTACACCAAGGCGCGTTTCTGGGCCGCTACCGACACGCCCGGCACGTTCTGGGAGTTCTTCATCGGGGGAATCAAGAACCCGACGTTCCCCTACCAGGACAAGATCAGCCTCCCGCACAAGGTCTCGGCGCTCAGTCACGACTACACACAGTTCGAGATCACGATCCCCCCACAGATCTACGAGGTCGAGGGCAGGCAGATCGACACCCTGCTCGGTGGCTTCGGAATAGCGACGAACTTGCCCGCCAGCACACCCGCTGCGGAAGTACCGGGCAAGCCACCGCGCGCCATCTTTCTCGACGACATCGTCTGGGAGTGAACTTGTCCAAACGTGCTCGATTGGTCGTGCAGTCCGCGGTGGCTGCACTCCTTGGTCTCTTGCTCCAGCCCACCGTCGCTCAGGCGGCGGACAAGATCCCCGAGGGTGCCGAAATCAACCCGTACGGCTGCCTGGGCCGCTACGAGACGGCGACGAAGGATCGCACCACGTCGCAGATGGAGACGGAGGTCGAGCGCAAGCTCGATCCGTTGTTCCAGCCCGAGGACCCGCGCAGCATCCGCGCGATGAAGGCCTGCGTGGTCGCCATGCTCAAGAGCCGGCTGGGTCACAGCGACGCCGCCGAGTACTACTTGATGGCGATCAACGAGCAGCCCTTCGAGCCCGGCTACGAGCTCTGGGCCGGCAACTACTACTCCGGCTTCCGCGGAGCGCACCGCCCGGTGCTGGAGCTCGCCGAACGCCACTACTACGCGGCGCTGCGCAAGCTCGAGGAGCTCGATCGCCAGAAGAAGCGCCGCTACTACCACGACGTGGTCGAGGACTGGGTGCGCAAGCGCATGCTCCTGCTCTACCAGGAGGACGGCCTGCACATCCTGCCCTGGAAGCAGTTCAGGCAGTCGAGCTCCGGCCTGGACGCGCCCGGCTTGAGCATCGGCGTGATGGCGGCCGCCTCGCAAGACACTCGCCCGTTCAATCGCCGCGGTGACTTCAACGAGATGCGCACCTTCAGCGGCGAGGCGAACTTCGCCAACAGCGTGTTCCGCGCCGGCGAATCCTCGGGCAGCCTCACCAACCGTTCCGGTCTCGGCCCCGGGCTGAAGCCCATCGAGTACTACTGGATCCCGCGCGCGGACCTGCGTTACGAGGTCGACGCCAAGGCGCGCCTGCGCCAGCGCTACTTCGGCGCGCTCGATTTTCGCTACTTCGACGCCACCTCGAAAGACGCGCAGATCACGAGCTTCTACTACCCGGCGGGCACGAAGCCGGGCGTGAACACCGCCGAAGCCCGCAACGACGTGCGCGTGACGGAGATGGGCCTGGAGTACCAGCGCGTCTTCCCGCTCTATCCGCTCGGCGATTTTCGCCTCGCCGGCGGCGCTGGCATCGGTGAACGCGTCGGCGTCGTCGAGTTCCTCCCGGACCAGCACGAGGACTACAAGATCTACACGGTGATGCCGAGCTACTCGCACTTCGTCAGCACCGACAAGCTGACGCTCGACCTCACCTACACGAAGCTGGATTTCGACGACACGCCTTACGGTCCCCCGTCGGATAAGCAGCGCGAGAAGATCATCCGCGCCGCTCGGCTCGAGTACGCCTTCTACTCACCGATGGTGCTGCCCAACCTGGGCCTGTTCTCGCTCAGGCCCTACCGCACGCCGACGCGCGGTATCTACGTCTACGCCGGCTTCATGCAGGACGACGAGACGTACGGCACGCACACCGTGAGCAAGCAGGACATCTACGGCGGTGTGCAGTACCGGGCCCCTGTTCACTTCAACTACACGCTGCAGGGCACCTACCTCACCGCCGACGATCAGTTCGCTGACGCCAACACCGGCATGGTCTACACCTCGCCGGGCCTGTCGTTCAGGGGCTGGCGCACCAGCACGTACGCCGAAATCCGCGTGATCGATCCCGAGGCGCTGCCGACCATCACCGGTAAGGTCTTCTCGCCGGATCTGCTCAACATCGTCATCCCCGTCACCCACGATCTCGCGCTCGGGGACAGCATCGATCACTACGAGAACATCCGCGCTGGCATCCAGGCCTGGTTCCAGGTCTTCGGCACCGGCTTCGGCGGTCCGGCGTTCCTGTTCACTGCCGGCTACGACTTCCAGTACTTCTACAACATCTCGCGCAGCTTCCACATGTTCAGCGTGAACGCGCGCCTCGGCTGGGGCGAGCTGTAGCGGCTAGCGCGCGAGCTCTTGCGCGGCGGCCTTGAGCGCCTGACCGGCGTTCTCGCTCTTCGTCTGGCCGTGACCCACGAGGACGCGCGTGAGACCGGGCAGATCCGCGAGGCGGCTCAGGCGGTCGGCGATGGCGTCACGGTTGCTCATGCCGATCCAGCGCACGACACGCGGCACGCTCAGGCGCCCGGTCGGCGCCAGAAAGAAGCCCATCAGGCCCTTGCTCGGGGGCAGGTTGAGCACGAGGTCGCAGAAGACGAGCGAGACCTTGTCGCCGGAGCGTACGGTGATCACGCCCTCCTGCTTGGCGCCGTCCACGTTCTCGATCGTGACGTTGTCGTCGCCGCATACGTCGTCGAGCGGCGCGTCGACGTGGACCACCTGCTGCACCCGCTTGCGCGCGCCTGCGGGACAGACCACACGCAGTGCGGGGTAACGCTCCTTGTAGATGCGAGCGTCCTGGCGGTGAAAGCCATTCGGGACGACCAGGAGCTTGGGCTCACCAAAAGCCTCGAGCTCCTTCATCTCGTGCGGGCCCAGCGCGATGGCGTTGTGGATGACGAGCCCGCCGTCCTTCATGCGGGCCAGCACCATGGAGCGCTGGGTCTTGCCGTCGGGCATCAAGCCTTCGACCCGCCAGAGGTTGTCCTCGAGCTTCTCGATCGGCTTGTGCGAGAGAACCGTCCAGCGCTCGAAGGCCTTGGCCATGGCGGCCGAAGTTAATCCTCGGCCGCCGTTGGCTCAAGCGCGCGTAACTACTCCGCCAGGCCGTCGTTCGGGTTGTTCTTCGCCTGGTCCATGTCCTCGGGGACGAGGCAGCTGAGATCGGGGCAGGGGTAGGGCTCGCCGTCCATCTGATAGAAGCGGAACCAGTCGTACTCGCTGACCAGCGGGTATTCGTTCGCGTCCGGGCCGAGCGGGCCGCCGAAGCCGTTGCCGTTGAAGATCCACAGGTTCATCATGATCTTCGCAGACTTGTCGGGAACGGGCGTGGCGTTCGGGCCGTCTCCGCTGTTGTGCACGCGGATGAGGACGTCGTCGAGGTACCACTTGACCACGCCGGGGGTCCACTCGAAGGCGTAGGTGTGGAAGTCGGTGCGCGAGTTGATCGTGGGTTGCGCCATGGCGCCCGCACCCTCCGGGAAGGTGGAGGTCGCGAACTGCATGTCGGCGCCCCAACCCTCGCGGTTGTCGCCGTAGATCACGTTGGTGAACACGGTGTTCGGCGAGTCGCCGGTGACCTCGATGTCGATCTCGCGCCAGTCCTGGAACTTGGGCGTCCTGAAGATGAACATGGTCGCGATCAGGTTGCCGTCGCCCATGGCCGCGTTCGGCTGTGGCGCCTTGAAGCGCACTTCGTAGCGGCCGTAGCGGAACATGTTGTACTTGGTCCGCATCTCACCGCTGGCGATGGTCTTGTCCGAGACGTCACCCGGATAGTGCTGACCGGCGCCGCTGTTCTCGGCGTAGGACAAGCCAGCGGGGGTGAACTCTTCCTTGGCCTCGAGCTTCATCATGCCGCCCTCGAACTTCACCTGCTCCTTCTTGAAGCGGACGATGCTCTCGGGCAGACCGCCGTCCGACCAGGTCCAGATCGGATCCGTGTCGAGATCGAGAGGAGCGTCGAACTCTTCGACCAGCTTCAACGTAAAGCCGGGGTACTCGGGATAGGGACCCACACCGGGGTGACCCAGGACGTCGCCCGCCGGGGGAGTGCCGCCGGTTCCAGCCGTACCAGCGGTGCCGGCCGTGCCAGCGGTACCGCCCGCTGCGACGCTGCCGGCCGTGCCGCCTGCCGCGACGCTGCCGGCCGTCGCTCCTGCGCCGCCTGCGGCGACAGTGCCGGCCGTCGCGCCGGCGCCGGCGGTGCCGCCCTTTCCGGTCGTGGCTCCCGTTGCGCCGCTGCCGACTGCCGGGCCGGGGGGCTCGGGCGGGTTCGAACAGGCGAAATAAGAAATGGTGGAAACTGCTGCCAGGAGGCTGATCGTTTTTGAGCGCATAGGCACTTTGCTCCGCGTTCAGGTCATGTCGCTGGGGTTAAAGCCGGATCGGGAATTCGCTGTTATGGAGAGCCCGCGGCAGGATGGTTTCCCGCCACCAAATCGCGCTTCAAACCATCGAGTGACGCGCGGCGTTGGGACGAAGATTGATAATTTGCTGCTAAGCGAGAAAGTTACGTCTCTGGGGAACGAGTCCGGCAACAAAGACGACTGGTTTCGATATCAGGTGTTGGGCGTTTCGAGCGCTAAAAAGTGAGCGGCCTTTACTCGAATTCTCGGCTGGGTGTCCGGTTCCCGGCTTCTCGCTATGGGTCCAGCGCCGAGACACTGACGTAGTCGATCACCATTCGCGCGGGGAACACCGTGCTCTCGTCCGGAGGACCGTCGTAGATGCCGCCGATGGCGAGGTTCAGGATGATGTACATCGGGTGGTCGAAGACCCAGCGCTTGCCCACGTAGTCCATGCCGTCGGGAGTGCGCGAGTGGTACGGCTGTCCGTCGACGAGCCAGCGCATGCCGTCCGGGGCCCACTCGATGGCAAAGGTGTGAAAGCCGTCGGCGAAGCTGCCCGTCTCGAGATCGAACGAACGAGACAGTCCGGCGGCGCCCGAATAACCGGGGCCGTGCATGGTGCCGTGGATCTTGTTGTCCTCGCTGCCAGCGAGCTCGAGGATGTCGATCTCACCGCATTCGGGCCAATCGACCGTGCTGTAGTCGTTGCCGAGGATCCAGAAGGCGGGCCAGAGCCCGGTGCCCTTCGGTAGCCAGACGCGAGCCTCGAAGCGCCCGTAGGCCTGCTCCACGAGGCCCACCGTTTCCAGGCGCGCCGACGTGTACGGCTGCGAGCTGAACGTTCCGTCGGGCTTGAGGTAGGTCTCCTTGTGCCCCTCGATCACCAGATGCCCGGAGCCGTCGAGATAGGAGTTCTTACGCTCCTGCGTGTAGTGCTGCATCTCGTCGTTCCAGTTCATCTCCTTTTCGAGCGGGCGCCAGTAGAGCGGGTTCGGGGCGCTGCCCATGGCGCCGTCGAACTCGTCGCGAAAGGTCTCGCGCATCGTGCCCTTGGGACCGTCCCAGTGGTCCTCCGGCATGGGCGGAGGCGCGTTGCAGCCGCTGTAGAGCAGGCTGCAGACTGCGAGCGCGAGGACCGTCCGTGACATCCGACTACTCGCCGCGCTTGAACGCCGTCTTGCGCGCCGGGACCTCGAGCTTCGTCCCGTTGGAGAAGGTGACGGTGCGCGGCTTGGCCGACGGGTTGTACCCGATGTACGTGCGCTTGTTGCCGTTCTTGAACACCGAGTAGAGCGGCGAATCAGCCGTCACACCGGAGTCGACGTGACCGAGCTCCGCCATGTTCGTGATGTGGTGATAGGTCATCGCGCGCGAGTTGCCGTACTCGGGCGCGAAGTAGGGATCTTCTTCGAACATCCCGAGCGCGCGCTTGGGCTCGCTGTAGGCCAGGAACATCCACACGACGTCGCGCCAGGTGAGCGGTTCGCCCTTGTTGTGTTTGACGATCTCGCCGTAATTCTTCTTGATGTAGTCCGGGTGACGGCCGATGTAGTTCGTGAGGCCGGTGATCGGCAGGAAGTTGATGCCGTGCACGAACGAGGGGTCGCCGTCCCACCAGGTGTCGTAGCGCCCGCCGGCGCTCCAGTTCATGGCCACCGTGGTGTGGTCGTAGTTCTTGGGGAAGACGGCGTCGTCGACGTCCCACCAGTACTGCTCCACGGCGTGGGTGAGGTTGGCGTAGAGGAAGATGCCGAGGTCGCGGATCTCCTTGTTGCCGATGGCCGAGCCCCACAGGATCAGCGCGCCGCAGTAGTTGGCGTCTTCCGACGAGCTCTCCTCGTTGTTGCCCTCTTCGAACAGCGACGGTCCGTTGGCCCAGGCGTGCCCGACGTAGGGATCGTGCCAGCGCAGGAACGGGAAGCGGTCGTCCGAGCGATCGAAGTTCGAGGCGTCGCGGATCAGGATCTCGATGAAGGGCGCCCACTTCTTGGCCCAGGCCGGATCGTGACGCGCGATGATCGCCGCCGAGTAGATGAAGTAACCCCAGTGGAAGTGGTGGTCGTTCATCTGCGCGCCGGAGCCGAAGCTCGGCGGGTTCGCCAGCAGCGTGCGCCAGCTCTTCAGATAGTAGAAATAGCTCGGGCTGTGGCCGTCGAACCAGTCCTCCATCTCGTTCTTCATCGCCATGATCAGGTCGTCGCGCGCGCTGTCGTAGCCGACCTGATCGGCCATCTCGGCGGTGAGGCCGCTCTTCAGCAATGACTTGCCGATCCAGTAGGCGTCACGCTCGGGCTTCTCGCCCAGACCGGCCGGAAAGAGATCATCCGCCCAGTAGACTTCCTTGATCCAGTGCTCGATGTCGTCGGTGTCGTTCTCGGCGACGTTCGGCAAGATCGGGAGCACGCCGTTGAAGGGGTGCTGCGTCGTGAAGGTGCTGCCGACGTGGAGCTTCATCTCGCCGCGCGGCGAGACGTACGACTTGCCCTCGAGCTTGTCCTTGGTGAACTTCCACTGGTGGCGATAGAGCGCCTGTAGCGGCTCGTTCACGCGATCCTTACCCGGCTCGACGAGGTCGGTCTTGACCTCGAACTTGCTGGCCAGCAGGGCGGTCTTCTCGTCGTACTCCCAGCTCACCTTGGTGTCGGTGACGAAGGCGTAGGCGTGCTTCTGGAAGAGCGGCAGCGACTCTCGGTCCGGCAGCACCGCCAGTGAGAAATAGGACTTGCCTGCCAGGTCGGAGCTGAACGCGCCGCCCGACTCCGACCACTTCGAGCCGGTCGGGCCGAACGCCGCATAGTGGTGGCCGTCGACGGTGACGCCGAGCACCTCACCGTTGTTGCTGAAGACGTCCGCCGTCTTGCCGGCCTTGAGCTCGACCGCTCCGCCCTTCACCTTGGTGAAGTAGACGAAGGGCAAGCCGTGGCCCATCGTGGCGCGGAAGCCAGCGCTGCCGTTGTCCCAGGCCGCGGTCACGGCCCAATCGGAGTACGCGGCGACGCGCGTGTCCGGGAACTTCTGGCCGCTGATGCCGACGGTGAGGTCGGCCTGGTGCCAGAACATGTAGTCCTTCTTGTTGACCTTCGGCTCGGTCGGGTAACCCACCTCGAGCCCGCCACCCTGCGCCTTGAAGGTGAACGGGTGCGGGTACATCTGATCCGAGTACGGGTTCTTACCGCGCGCATCGAACTGCCAGATGATCGACGACCAGAACTCGTTGCTGGTCGGGATCTGGGCGAAGTCGGCGGTGACCTTGGGCTGGACCGGCTTGCCGTTCACGTCGGCCGGAACCTCGACGCCCTTCGGCATCTTCGTGAGGTAGTAGCCTTCGCCGACCTTCTCGGCGGTTCCCTGCGGAGGTGCAGGCGATTTGGCCCGCGGAGAAATCGAGCTCGGGCCGCAAGCAGCGACCACCAGCACGCAAACCCAAAGAGACGTGCGCATCAGATTACTTTCCAGTCCGTTGTGCTGACATCGTAGCCGATGGGGGCCAGAAACGTGGCGCCTCGGCGTTGGTTGCGCAGACCATGAGTGGTGGCCTGCGTGCTCGCGCGAAAGTTCTCGTAGTAGTCGATCGAGGAAACAACGAAGCTCATCACTCGTAGGCCAGATCGTCGATGTAGACGGTCTTGGTGGGAGCGGTCGTAGGATCGATCCCGTCGGGATGGTAGGCGGACCAGGCGAAGGCGCCGATCAGCTCGGTGATCGGTGTCGTGCCGTCGCTGGATTGTTTTGGGATTGGGATCTCGAAGGTCTGCCAGCTGGTCGTGACGTCGACGCGCAGCTCCTGCTTCATCTGGTCGGCGTACGGGTACGTCGGGGTCCCTTCGGGGAGCGGCGGCACGCCGATGCCGCCGATCACGAACAGGAGCTCGTCGGTTCCTTCTTCGACCGCGGCCTGGAACCTGACCTTCGTGAGCTTGTCGCCCGGCACCGCGAGACCGGGGCTCGTTCCCCAGTTGTTGTTGGGACTGAGCCAGTAGAGGCCTGCCCACAGCTCCGGACCGGCGATGTAGTCGAAGGCGTAGCAATCGCCGACGGCGCCGGCGGGCCGTTCCTTGCACTCGAAGCTGGGGTGGATCACGAGGTGACCCGAGGCAGCGGCGTCGCCCATGGCGCCCGTGGCCGTGTAAAAATCGGACACCGCGAACCCAGCTTCAGGCGTCGCCGGTTTCTCTTCCTTCTCGGACGAGCAGGCGAGAACGCTCAGCGCTAGGCCGATGACGGGGGTGGTGCCTGCGTGGAGCAAGCTCCTGGTCTGCTTCCAGGCGAGGGGGGCCATCCGGGCATCCTTGATACCGGTGTCGGGGAGGCGGCATTTGATCACAGATTTTGGCGACAAGGTAGGCAAGGCGCGCCCGGCCCACGGTTCGAGCAAGCGCCGGCCCCAGGGCGCGCTCGTTCCACTACCTCGTGATCGCCAGTCCGGTTACTTGCCGAGCACGGACTTGACGCGTGCGGCGTACGGCGACTTTTCGTTGTTCTTGAGGAACTGCTCGCCGAGCTTCTGCGCCGCTGCCTGGTTGCCGGAGGCGGCCAGCGCTTCGATGCGCAGCACGGTGGCTTCTTGCGACAGACGTCCACGCGGGAAGGTCTCGCGATAGGCGTCGAGCTCCTTGATCGCGCCGCTCGGGTTGCCGCCCGAGAGCGCCGCCTTGGCGCGCTGGATGGCCTTGACCTCGTCGGCCAGCGACGGTGCCGGAGCCGCGCCCGGCTGCGAGCCGCCCTGCAGGACCGGGAGATCCTCGAGCTTGGTCACCTCGGGTTCGGGCGACACCGGCTTGGGCGCCTCCTGCGTCGGAGCCGCGACCGGCGCCGTGACGACCTGATTGGGCTGCAGCGGCTGCGTCGCGTCGTTCCCGCGCGAAACCGCGAGCCAGATGCCGGCCGGAACCAGCACGGAGGTACCCACCAGCAGCCACTTGGCCAGCGAGGAGCTCTTGGCTGCCGCCGGCGCGAGAGAGGTGCTCTCGGTCGACGCCAGAGCGTTGCTTCCGTGAGTCGATGCCGTGACCACGCCGGCGCCCACCGCGGCCAGGATCTTGGCGCGCGCGTTGGCTGACGGACCTTCGTTACGAGCGAAGCGGAGTAGGTCCGCCTCCAGCTCGTCCGTCGATGGATCTTCCACTAGCCGCTTGAACTCGCTCATCGCCGTGCTCCCTGGCGAAACTCAGCCTTTGCCTTGAATCGGGTAACCACTTCTGAAAATGACTGCCGCGCACGCCGTAGCCGCGACCCTACGGTGCCGATGGGGATATCGAGCGTCTCCGCGATCTCCTGGATCGACAATTCTTCGATTTCGAACAGCACGAATACTTCTCGCAGGTCTTCGGGAAGCTCGGCCATCACCTGGTCGAGCAGCGCGCGGGCGCGCAATTGATCGGACAGCTGGTCCTGCCCAGGCGATGGATCGTCTGGTACCTGGGACAAGTTGTCGTAAGCGTTCTGACGTCGTTTCATCGAGCGGCGGGCGTTGGCAGCCACGCGCGCCGCAGTCGCGTAAAGAAAAGCCTTCTCTTTGTCGTCGGGAACCTCGGGCAACTTGCTGGTCGCCACGAGAAAGACTTGTTGAGCCGCGTCGTCAGCGTCCGCAGCAGGAACTCCGAAGCGCCGCAGGCAGCGCCAGACGAAATCGAGGTGGTCCGCGACCACACGGCGAAGCCGCGCCGAATCCAGGCTCATGTGATGACCAGCTGACCGTACCCTACTCTCGGGGGGGTCAATGTCCTCCTCTGAGACCCCGTTCCCGATTTCGCTCATGGCGGAATGAGCTAAGGCCATCATGTGATCCGGTCCGAACCGTTGGCGCGCGCGCCGCTGACACTGAGGCGTTTCCGGCCCCGTGTTCCGTGATCACAAAAAGAATCCGACGAAACCACTCCCGCGGAAGCCGATGTCCCCGATCGTGTGAACCTCCGCCGGCATGTTGGTCGGAGTCGTGATCAGGTACTCGTGTCGGAAGAAGGTAACGAAACCTCCTACCTCGAGACGCACGAAGAACATCGAAGACGCCGGCACGCGCAGCGACAGTCCGAGGTTCGCTGCGCCCCACGGATGATCGTCCGTCTGTGGGCGTCGCAGGCTGTCGGCGCCAACGGCGTGCACCGACCCGAACTCGCCGCTGCCCACGACACCTAGCGCGAGGATCCCCGCGTCGAGGAACTCCCAGGTGACGCCTGCGCGCGCGACCCACGCCGAGAAGCTGGCGCCGGTGGCTTCGACAGGGAGGACTCGCGTGCCCTCGATGAAGAGCTCCGGAGCCAGAGCGAAGGCCGGCTTGAAACCGATCCGGAGCGCGACGAGCGCGGCAGGGTCGGGCGCGATCGTGGTCATGGCGCCGCCTCCGAGGGCGAACACGGCCTGACTCGACTTCGCTGGCGGCGGCGGACGACGGCGTGGCGGCGGCGGACGATCTTCTTCGGGCTTGGGTTGAGGCTTCGGAGGTTCGGGCTTCGGCGGTTCTACTTTCGGCTCGGGCTCTACTTTCGGTTCGGGCTCACCGCCGAGCACGCTCGGGTCGACGGCGATGGCGGTGGCGAGCGCCAGTGCGCTGACGACCTCTGCGCAGGTGCTGCCACTGACCTCGCGCTCGCTGGTCTCGCCGTCCTTGACGATGATGAGCCGTCCAGTGACACCGTTGCCCTTGCGCTCGGCCTCCACGCGGAACTGACGCAGCGCTGGGGCCGCCTCGACGAGCTCCGCCTTCGTCGTCAGCGCGCGAACCTCTTCCACGAATTGCGCACGTCCGGGGCAATGGTTCGGCGCGCGGTACTCGAGCGCGATGGACTCGGTGTCGGCGCGTGCCGGCCACGGCAGTGCACACGTCATCAACGTGAGCACGGCGGCGCAGCGGACCTCCATGGCCCCCTCTATAGCAGGTCACCCCCCGTGGCTTGATGCCCCAGCGTGGCGCTGTTCAGCGGAAGGGCGATTTTTGATGGCGACCACGGGCAGGACGACCCATCGCTATCCCTACGACGATGCACTCTGTGGGCAGTCCCCTGCTCTGGGTCGGCTTCACGGTGTTCGTGCTGGCGATGCTGTTTCTCGACCTCAGCGTCTTCCATCGCCGCTCCCACGCCGTGAGCTTCAAAGAAGCCCTCGGCTACAGCGCGCTGTGGGTGGGAATGGCCGTGCTGTTCGGCCTCGGCATCTACTGGCGCTTCGGTACCGAGTCCGCTCTCCAATATGCGGCCGGCTACCTGATCGAAAAGTCCCTCAGCGTCGACAACCTCTTCGTCTTCCTGCTCATCTTCACGGCCTTCCGCATCCCCGCCAAGTTCCAGCACCGCGTGCTGTTCTGGGGTGTGCTCGGGGCGCTGGTCATGCGTGGCCTGTTCATCGGCGTTGGTGCAGCGCTGCTGCAGCGCTTCCACTGGGTGCTCTATGTGTTCGGAGTCATCCTCCTGTTCAGCGCCGTGAAGATGTGGCGCGACCGGACGTTCTCGGAGAATCCGAAGCAGGGCCTGGCTTATCGGCTCTTTCGCCGCTTCTTCCGCTACTCACCGGAGATCGCGGGCGATCATTTCTGGATCGAGCAAAACGGCAAGCGCCTGGCGACGCCGCTCTTCGCTGCCCTGGTCGTGGTCGAGCTGTGCGACGTCATCTTCGCCGTCGATTCCATCCCCGCCATCTTCGCGGTCACCGAAGATCCGTTCATCGTTTACACGTCGAACGTCTTCGCCATCCTCGGTCTGCGCTCGCTGTACTTCTTGCTGTCGGGCGCGCTGCACCGCTTCTATCTGCTCAAGCCTGCGCTCGCGGCCGTGCTCGGTCTGGTCGGCATCAAGCTCCTCGTCTCCGACCTGTACGAGGTCCCCATCGGCGTCTCCCTGTCGGTTATCGGGGCCATCCTCACCGGCGCCATCCTGGGCTCAATCTTCTGGCCCCTCCGCTTCGGCCCCAGGCGCCCATCGGGGCGGCCAAGACCCCCCGCAGGTTCGGCCCCTAGTCCCCTGGGTACCTAGGCCCCTACATAGGGCGCCCCCGGGTTGACACACCCTCAAACCCCCGCTAAGTACTGCCCAGGCCTAACCCTTACGCGCGCG
This sequence comes from Polyangiaceae bacterium, assembly GCA_035539475.1. GTDB lineage: Bacteria > Myxococcota_A > Polyangia > Polyangiales > Polyangiaceae > PMG-095. Next base: position 7,458 of record DATLIL010001257.1, on the reverse strand, counting down.
TTAGGGTTAGAGTTAACAGCGTGACAACCCGCCATCTCCCCCTCGCCAGCAGCCCCGAGGCCGTCCCAGCGACCGGCATCGCGGGGGTGCGTGACGAAGACCTGCTTCAGGTCGGGGACCTGGCCAAGGCCACCGGCAAGACGGTGCGCGCCATCCACCTCTACGAGGAGCTCGGGCTGCTCAAGGCGCACGAGCGTTCGAAGGGGCGCTACCGCCTGTTCACTCAAGAAGCCGTCGTGCGTGTGCGCTGGATCAGCAAACTGCAGAGTCTCGGGCTCTCGCTGTCCGAGATCCAGTCGCTCGTGCGCGACCAGGAGGGCTCGAACTCGGCCCAGTTCGCGGCTCTGAAGCTACGCGGCGTGTACCAGGCCAAGCTCGACGAAACCAAGAAGCGCATCGCGGAGCTACGCGAGCTCGAAGGTGAGCTCGTGGCCAGCCTCGAGTTTCTCTCCACTTGCAAGACCGCCTGCGCCTCGCAAGCCCCCGTTCATTCCTGTCCCACCTGTGAACGCCATCCGGAAGGGGAGACCGCTCCGGAGCTCGTTCTCGGCGTGCACGCCTCCTAGGATCTCGATCAATGGCTCTGACGTTTCCCATCTACATGGACAACCACGCCACCACGCCGGTCGATCCGCGCGTGCTCGAGGCGATGTTGCCCTACTTCACGACGACCTTTGGCAACGCCGCCAGCCGCACGCACTCGTACGGCTGGACCGCGGAGGCGGCCGTCGACGACGCGCGCGACACCATCGCCCAGCTGATCAACGCCGAGTCGGGCAAGGAGATCGTGTTCACCTCCGGCGCCACGGAGAGTGACAATCTCGCGATCAAGGGCGTCGCCGAGTACTACCAGAGCAAGGGCAACCACATCATCACCACGGTGATCGAGCACAAGGCCGTGCTCGACTCGTGCAAGCGCCTCGAAAAGCAGGGCTTCCAGGTGACGTACCTGCCCGTGGGCAAGGACGGCCTGGTCGACCCCGAGGCCGTGCGCCAGGCCATCACCGACAAGACCATCCTGGTCAGCGTGATGCTGGCCAACAACGAGGTCGGCACGATCCAGCCGCTCGGCGAGATCGGCAAGATCACGCGCGAGCGCGGCGTGCTGCTGCACTGCGACGCCGTGCAGGGCATCGGCAAGACGCCCTTCGACGTGCGCGCCATGAACGTCGATCTGGCCTCGCTCACCGCGCACAAGATCTACGGACCCAAGGGCGTCGGCGCGCTGTACGTGCGGCGCAGCAAGCCGCGCGTGCGCCTGGTGGCGCTGATGGACGGCGGCGGCCACGAGCGCGGCAACCGCTCCGGCACGCTGAACGTGCCCGGCATCGTCGGCTTCGCCAAGGCCAGCGAGATCCTGATCAAGGAGGGCGCTCAGGAGATCGAGCGCATCCGCGGCCTGCGCGACAAGCTCAAGACCAGCATCATGAGCAACCTCGATCAGGTGATCCTGAACGGCCACCCCGAAAAGAGGCTGCCGGGCAACCTGAACCTGTCGTTCGCCTTCGTCGAAGGCGAGGGGCTGATGATGGCGATCAAGGACGTGGCCGTCTCCAGCGGCTCGGCCTGCACCAGCGCCAGCCTGGAGCCGAGCTACGTGCTGCGCTCCATGGGCCTGGACGAAGACATGGCCCACTCGTCGATCCGCTTCGGCCTGGGCCGCTTCAACACCGAAGAAGAAGTCGATTACGTCGCCGACCTCGTCACCGGCAAGGTGAAGAGGCTCCGCGACATGTCCCCGCTCTACGAGATGTTCCAGCAGGGCATCGACATCAAGTCGATCGAATGGACCGCCCACTGATTTTCCCGAGGAACCTGCCATGTCCTACAGCAACAAAGTGATTGAGCATTACGAGAACCCGCACAACGTGGGCACGCTCGACAAGGACGACCCCAACGTGGGCACGGGTCTGGTCGGCGCTCCTGCGTGCGGCGACGTCATGCGCCTGCAGATCAAGGTCAACGACAGCGGCGTGATCGAGGACGCCAAGTTCAAGACCTTCGGCTGCGGTTCGGCCATCGCCTCGTCGTCCCTGGCCACGGAGTGGATCAAGGGCAAGACGATCGACGAGGCCGCCAGCATCAAGAACAGCCAGATCGCCGAGGAGCTCTCGCTGCCGCCCGTGAAGATCCACTGCTCGGTGCTGGCCGAGGACGCGATCAAGAGCGCGATCGAAGACTTCAAGAAGAAGCGCGCGGCGCGCCAGACGCTGGCACCCGAAGCCGCGACCGCGAACGAGTCCGTCGCCGAATAATGAGCCGAGAGCCGATGCAGACCCAAAGCCAGAGCCCCAATCCAGCACCGCCCAGCAAGAGCGTGGGCGTGAGCGACGCCGCCGTCGCCTACGCCAAGCAGCGCCTTCAGGCGCGCGGCACGCCAGACGCGGCGATCCGGCTCGGGGTCAAGGGCGGAGGCTGCTCGGGGTTCTCTTACGTCATCGAGTTCTCCGACGATCCGCCGCGCGAGCGCGACATCGTCCAGGAGTTCGACGGCGTGAAGTTCTACGTCGACAAGAAGAGCCTGATCTATCTGGCCGGCTCGGTGCTGGACTACGAGAAGACCGTGATGTTTCAGGGCTTCAAGTTCAAGAACCCGCAGGAGGCGTCGAAGTGCGGCTGCGGGCACTCCTTCACGGTGCGCTAGAGCCGCGCGGCGTTAGGTCGTGATCGATCCGTTTCAGACCCTCGGCGTCGAGCCGGTGTTCACGCTCGACCTTCCCGCGCTCGAGCAGCGTCACCGCGAGCTCAGCCGTGCGCTGCACCCCGATCGCTTCACGGGCCGGCCCGCTTCGGAGCGCAGGCAGGCGCTGTCGCGGGCGATCGAGGTGAACGAGGCCTTCCGCACGCTACGCGATCCGCTGCAGCGCGCCGAGGCCATGCTGCGCCGCATCGGCTTCGAGCGTGCCGAAGGTGAGGAGCCCAAGCCGGCCCCCGACTTCCTGATGGAGGTCATGGAGCTGCGTGAGGCGCTGACCGACGCGCGGCGCGCCGCCGACCTCGCCCGCGTGCGAGAGCTCGCCACGGCCGTGGGTAGCTCGGAGACCAAGGCGCGGGATGCCCTGGCAAAGCTCTTCACGGCCGCTCCGGTCGACGTTTCGGCGGTGGAACGGCGTATGGGCGAGCTGCGTTATTTCCGGCGTTTCCTCGACGAGGCTGCGGCCATCGAGGACGAGCTCGGTTAAGGAACCAGAGGCCATGCTGCTCGATATCTTCGACCCGAAGGCGCCGCCGACGGCGATCGGCATCGATCTCGGGACCACGAACTCGATCGTGGCCTACCTGCGCGACGATCGGCCGCTGGCGCTCACCACCTGTGACGGCACGGCGCTCCTGCCGTCCGTGGTGTACTTCGCCGAGGGCTCGGTCACGGTCGGGCGCAGCGCGCAGGCGCACGCCACGCGCGAGCCGCACAAGGTGATCGCCAGCGCCAAGCGCTTCATGGGCCGCGGCGCCGACGACGCCGAGACGCGCCGGCTGGGCAGCTACCGCTTCGCCGCGCCAGCGACCCCGGAAGAGTCCAAGGTCGTGCGCTTCGACGTCGGCGCTCGCAGTGTGACGCCGATCGAGGTCAGCGCCGAGATCCTGAAGAGCCTCAAGCGCAGCGCCGAGGACCAGCTGACGAAGGTGGGCGGCGCGGTGATCACGGTGCCGGCCTACTTCGACGACGCGCAGCGCCAGGCCACCAAGGACGCCGGGCGTCTGGCGGGGCTCGATGTCTTGCGCCTGCTCAACGAGCCCACGGCGGCGGCCCTGGCCTACGGCCTGGAGAAGCGTCAAAACGGCCTGTTCGCCGTCTACGACCTGGGCGGCGGCACCTTCGACGTCACCATCTTGATGCTCGAGGACGGCATCTTCCAGGTGAAGAGCACGGGCGGCGACAGCGCGCTCGGTGGTGACGACATGGACCGCGCCATCGCCGAGAAGATGCTCGAGGCGATGGACGCGCTCACGCCGGAGACGCGCACTCCCGAGGTCGTCAGCCTGGTGCTGGACGCCGCTCGCCAGGCCAAACATGCCCTGACCGAAGCGCAGGAGGTCGAGGTCGTTCTACCCCGTCGCGGCGGCGGCGAGATCGCGTTCCGCATGACGCGGGCCGAGCTCGACGCATGGATCGCACCGCTGCTCGAGCGCACCGGGCGCGCCTGTCGCCGTGCCCTCCGCGACGCCGGTATCGAAGCGTCGTCGCTCGACGGCGTGATCCTCGTCGGCGGAGCCACGCGGGTGCCGCGCGTACGCTCCTATGTCCGGGAGATGTTCGGGCGCGAGGCGCTCGCCGACATCGATCCCGAGCTCGTCGTGGCCTACGGCGCCGCGACGCAGGCAAAGCTGCTCACCGAAGCTTCGGACGAGGTGCTCCTGCTCGATGTTCTGCCCCTCTCGCTCGGCATCGAGACCATGGGCGGCGGCATCGACAAGATCCTGCCGCGCAACACCACCATCCCCGCCGGGGCGCGCTCCACCTTCACGACCTACGCCGACAACCAGACCGGCTTCGATCTGCACGTCGTCCAGGGCGAACGAGAGCTCGCCAAGGATTGCCGCTCGCTGGCGCGCTTCAAGCTGTCCGGCATTCCTCCAATGCCGGCGGGCATGGCGCGCCTCGAGGTCACCTTCCACGTCGACGAGAACAACCTGCTCAGCGTGACCGCACGCGAAGTCTCCACCGGAATCGAGCAGAAGATCGACGTCAAGCCGAGCTACGGCCTCACCGACGACGAGGTGGAGCGCATGCTGATCGACGCGCTCGACCACGGCGAAGAGGACTTCGAGGCTCGGCGCCTGGCGGACGCGCGAGTCGAGGGAGGGCGCATCGTGCTCGCCACTGACAAGGGCCTAGCCGTCGACGCCGATCTGCTGGAGCCCGACGAACGCGCCGCGGTGGAGCAAGCCCTGGCCGAGCTGCGCCAGGCCATCACGAGCGCGACCCGCGCCTCGGTGATCAACAATCGCATCGACGCGCTCGACGAGGCCACACACGAGTGGGCCGGTCGCCGCATGAACCGCGCCATCGCCACCGCCATGGCCGGCAAGGGAGTCGACGACGTGGAGCGCTCCGTACAACACGCTGCCGGCGTGGAGGCGCATCTCGAAGCGCACGCCGCCGGGAGGCAAGGCTGATGCCCAGGGTTCATTTCACCGATCAGGGAGTCGAGGTCGAGGTCGAGGTCGGTACGTCGCTGCTCGACGCCGCACGCAAGGGCGGAGCGCCCGAAGGCAGCGCCTGCGGCGGCGTCTGCGCCTGTTCCACCTGTCACGTCTACGTCGAGGAAGGCGCCGACCTCCTCAGCGAAGCCGAAGAAGACGAGGAGGACATCCTCGACAAAGCCTTCGACGTGCGCCTCAACTCGCGCCTCGGCTGTCAGGCAAAGCTCCTGCGCGACGGCCTCGTGCGCCTGCGCATCAGCCGCGAGAGCCTGGATGCCTACTACAACGAGCATCCAGACGATCCGCGGCCCGCGCCCGGCGCCGGTGCTCCCGTCGCGCCTGCAGCAAAGTAGACGTCTGGTTTTTTGGGGGAACACGCTCGGCCGGGGCGCTGCCTGTCGCCCTTTACGCATTGCCCGCTGTAACGGCCCCTGAGGAGTGACAGCGGCAGCGGCGGGATCAGCGACAGCGACAGCGAGACAGTGGCAGCAGCGGGATCAGCGGCACCGCCAGCTTTGAAGATCGGGGCCGCGCTTCGCGCGTTGCCCCTACGCGAGTCGCTTGTACGGTCCGCGCTTCACGGCGCTGTAACGAACTCGCTCTACGGCTTTTGTTCGTTCGGGCCTTCTGATCGTGCCGGTGTGCTCGGTCGCGTCGAGGCCGCTCGGCCTTCGGCCTCGCGCCGGCTTCGCCGGTGCCTGCGGCAGCCTTGAGCCCACCTGCGCTGCGCCAGCTGGTGGCTGGCCGCGCGCGCTTTGCGCGAACGAAAGGCAAGACGGCTCTCATCGTTGCGTCGCTCAGTTACGAGGTCCTCGAGGCGCTGCGTCCGCTGGTGCCTCGCATCAAGAAGCACGATCGATCGCTGGCGGATCAGCTCACCCGAGCAGCTTCCAGCGTCGCTTTGAACATCGGCGAAGCGGAGCTCTCGGATCCAGGCAATGGGCAGGCGCGCTTCTTCACAGCGGCGGGCAGCGCCAATGAAACACTGACTGCGCTTCGCGTGGCAGTGGCTTGGGGCTATTTCCCGAAGGAGGACGCGCAAACCGCCGAGGTGCTCCTCCGACGCGTCATCGCCATGCTCTGGAAGCTCACGAGGGGATAGCCCCGGCGATCACCTCTTCACGATCACCTCTTCACGGTCGAGACGTGAAGGGGCCGTGTCGCATCCGGCCGTGGTCGGCTACTGTATTTGTATGGTGGTACGTAGGTTCAGGGGCTCGCCGCGGGTAGCCAAGAGAAGGCGGCGGCTAGCGAGTCCTTGGCGCCGTCCAAGCACCCGACGTTCGAGCCAAGGCTTCGCCTGCGCTTTCCATCGCTCTCGACCTCCGCCTCGCCGAGACCCGCGAGCAAAATCGTGACCTCCTGCCTCGGGCCCTGGAGACCGGCGATCGGCGGTCGTTCAGTCTGTTGGCCAAGCTGAAGCGAAAGCAAGGTTGTGGTCCTAACAGTCGCCAAGACTGCTACCCGTGCCTACGCCAGGGGGGCGAGCTCGACGCCGCGCTCAAGGCGGTCAAGACGCGGCGTGCGCCGAACCCCTTCGGCCCGTAGCATCACGGCTCTGGCGCATCACAAGGCAACCGAGAAGCTGTGATCAAATGGCGATGCCCGGACTGCTCTTGCGCAATTTCGCCACGAAGCTTGACGGCCGAGGCTAGCGCGCGAAGCGAAAGATTTCGCAGCGGATAACAGGTTGCTTCGCAGTTGCGCGTAGCGTGATCGAGCACGATGATGGCGAGTTATCACCGATGGTGCGTCCTACTTACGATAGTGACTCGCTTCTGGAAAGTAACCCAACGTCTTGGCGCCCGGCAGTACTGCTCGTCGACGATCACCCGGCGAACCTGATCGCCCTGGACGCCGTTCTCGGTCCACTCGAACTGGAGCTCGTCCATGCGACTTCGGGGCGCGAAGCCCTCGAACGCGTCGCCGAACAGGACTTCGCGGTGGTGCTGCTCGATCTGCGAATGCCTGGGCTAGACGGCGCCGAGACGGCGGCTCTCATGCGCGAACGGCATCCGAAGCTCCTCGCACCCATCATCATGCTCACCGCTGGCACGCCCGACCTCCATGAGATCCGCAGGGCGTACGCCCATGGTGTCGTCGACTTCCTGCAAAAGCCGTTCGCCCCGGAGCTCCTCGCGGCAAAGGTCTCCGCGTTCGCGCAAATCGCGCGGCAGCAACACAAGATCCGGCGCTACGAGGAAGCGCTGCGCAAGCGCTTCGAGCAGCAGCTCGTCGGGATTGTGAGCCACGATCTGCGCGGGCCCTTGAACGCGATCCTCCTCGGAGCCGAAGTGGCGCTCAGACGAGCCG
>DATLIL010001256.1:0-3422 GCA_035539475.1 Polyangiaceae bacterium | reverse complement strand
GAGTCCTTCGCCCTGTGCGGCCCGGAGAACCTGTGGGACGATCCCTACTGGGGGACGCGCTGCGCCTTCACCGACTACCTGGCGCCGTTCGACTTCGAACAGCCAGCGGTCCGCGCCTGGTCCGTCGCGGATGCGGTCTGGTGGGCCAAGGAGTATGGCATCGACGGCTACAGGCTCGACGCCATCAAGCATGTCCCGCTCTCGTGGCTGACGGAGCTCCGGACCGCTCTCAACGCGCAAATCGATACGGGCGAGCGCTTCTATCTGGTTGGAGAAACCTTCGCCTACGACGACCCGCCGCTGATCAAGAAGTTCGTCGAGCCGAGCACCATGCTCGACGGACAGTTCGACTTCCCGTTCAAGGCGCGCGTGTGCGAGGCACTCTTCACGCCCACCGGGCAGCTGTCGGCCTTTGCCGCCTGGATGGACGAGAACGCCGGCTACTACGGCCCGGAAGCGATCATGACGACCTGGATCGGCAACCATGACGTCCCGCGCGCCATCCACTTCGCGAGCCAACAGATCACGAATTGCCGCGAGGGCAGCTACCCTGGAAACGGTTGGGACGGTGCGAGCTTCGCCCAGCCCGCCGACGCCGCCCCGTACGAGAGGCTCGCTCTGGCCTTTGCCGTGATGATGACCAACCCTGGCATTCCGCTCGTCTACTACGGCGACGAAGTGGGCCTGGCCGGCGGCGGCGATCCCGACAACCGGCGCCTGATGCCCTGGAACGACGCGGAGCTCAACGAGCACCAGCTCGCACTGCGCGAGCGCGTGAAGAAGCTGGCCGCCATCCGTGGCTCACAGCCCTCGATCGGGCGAGGCACGCGCGCCACCGTGGCCGCCACCCAAGACATCTGGGTCTATCGCCTTTCCGGGTGTGATCCGATGGCAGACGTCGTCGTTGCGATCAACAAGGCCGACACTCCACAGCTCGTCACGATCCCCGATGGTCAATATACGGATCTGATGGCTGGCACCGCCGTGGCTGGCGGCGACACGACGCTGCCCGCGCGAAGCTTTCTGGTCTTGCAGTAGAGCAGTCCGATGCGACGGCCTGGGCAACCGTCCCTCGGCGCGACGCTCCTCCTGCTGGCGGGGTGTGGAGACCTTCCGAGCACCCAACCTCCCACCCTGCCGGCCCTGGCGGAGCGCGAAGGTCGCGATATTCGCGACGAGATCATCTATCAGGTGCTGGTCGATCGTTTCGAGGACGCGGCGCCGGAGCCCGCCGGCCCCGTCCAGAAGCAGCCCGACGACCTTTCACGCATTCAAGGCGGCGACTGGCAGGGTTTGCGCAGCCGGCTCGGCTACATCCGCGATCTGGGCATGACCGCGATCTGGATCAGTCCGATCGTGGAAAACGTGGCGCGGGGCGACGGCGAAGATGGGTACCACGGCTACTGGGCGTCCGACTTCACGCGCCTGAATCCCTACTTCGGAGAGCTCGCGGATCTGCAAGCACTGGTCGACGACGCTCACGCGCTCGGTCTGCGCGTGTTCATCGACGTGGCCCCGAACCACGCCGGGCCGGTATTTTACTACGATTTCGACGCTGACGGGCAGCGCGGCGACGGTGAGCTCGAGCCGCCGTTTCAGCCCGAGGGTCCGTACGAGGCTCCGCTCGCCTGGAGTGCTCGGCCTGCGCTGTTCCGCGGCCGCGCATCGCCGAGCGACGGTACTGCCGCTCCGAGCGCGGCGCTCGAACGCTTCGAGCTCGACGAACGGCACTTCCACCGTCGCGGTCAGACCCTCGACTTTCTGGATCCCTCGCAGCTCGAGTACGGCGACTTCCCCTTCGGTCTTCGCGATCTGCGGACGGAGGACGCCGACGTGCTCGAGGGGCTGATCGATACCTTCGCCGAGTGGGTCCGTCTGACCGACGCCGACGGCTTTCGACTCGACGCAGTGCCGCACGCCAGCCACGAATTCTGGACCGCGCTCTGCGGCGGCCTCCGTGCTCGCCTGGCCGAGCTAGGCAAGTCGCAGTTCTTCGTCTTCGGCGAGGTGTTTCGTACCGACCCTCGCGAGCTCGCGAGCTACACCGGGCCGGGCAGCATGGACAGCGTGCTCGACTTTTCGTTCAAATTCGACGTCATCCAGCGCTTCTTGCTCGAGGGCGGCGCGCCCGCAGCGGCGAGCCCTGCGCTCGAGAGCTACCGCCAGTTCTACCCGACCGAGCCGCAGCCCGGTGGTGTCGGGCTCGACCCCTGGCAGGCGCGAGTCGCGTTTGCCGACAACCACGATACCGGACGCGTGCGTGGAGCCGTGGCCGATCCCCGCGCGCTCGAGGCAGCGCTCACGCTGGTGTTCACGCTCGACGCCGTACCCAGCGTCTATTACGGAACGGAACAAGGCTTTTCGGGCGCGATCTGGCACGACGCCCGCGAGCCGATGTGGTGGTCGGGCTTTGCGGAAGACGGCCCGGGGGTACGGCACGTGCGCAAGCTTGCCATTCTTCGGCGCAGTCGCGAGTCGCTCAATCGCGGCGAGCTGCGCGTGCTCTACGCGAGCGAGAACGATGGCTTCTCCCAGGCCTTGGACGCAAGCTTGCTGGTCTTCGAGCGCTGGACGGCGACCGAACGCGTGCTCGTCGCCGTCAACGGCCACGCCCAGCAGCGTTCGAGCGTCGCCGTGAGCACCGGGTTCGCTGCCGGTACACGGCTGGTCGATGCGCTCGAGCACGTGCCGGACGAGCTCGTCGTCGGCGGCGACGGCGTGCTGGAGCTCAGCGTGCCGCCGCGCGAGGCGCTACTGCTCGTACGGCGGTGAACGTCAGTCGCCTGCCTGGAGCAAGACGAAGGAACGCGCCGCGAGCGTCAGCGTGCCGGAGACGAGGTCGCCGCTGAGAAGGTCCCTATGCTCGCCGGACGGTAGCGGCACATCGCGTTCACCGTCCGCGCGATTGAAAGCCACCAGCACCGACGGCCAATCGCTGCAGGCGTGACGGCGATAGACCCAGACGTCGTCGCTGACGTATTCGGTCTTGCGCTGACCGCGGCCCAGCACCTTGTACTCGGCGCGCAGGTTGGCCAGCCCACGCAGCCGATTGCGCAACCACACCTGCGGCTCGATCAGCTCGGAGTCGTTCCAGCGCATCATGCGGCGGTTCTCGGGATCACCGCCGCCGGCCAGCCCGATCTCGTCGCCGTAGTAGATGATCGGCACACCAGGGCTGGTGAACAGGACGGCATAGGCCAGCGCCAGCCGTTCGTAGGCCTCACGCGCCGCGGGCTGGCTGAACTGTCCTGGCTGGTTGTTGCCGCTGTGACTGCCCTCCGTGGAGCCCTGGATCTCGCCGGTGGCGACGTGAATCACGCGTGGCAGATCGTGGTTGCCGAGGAAGGTGCCCATCACCGCCTCGCTGCCGTAGAACGCATCGTTTTGCTCGAGCCAGGCAGCAAAATCGGCGAGTGGCAAGG